>JBFMCJ010000422.1 GCA_040754675.1 Bacillota bacterium | reverse complement strand
CGCTTTGGCAACCTCAACAGCACTGTGATTGGGCCGTACGACCGGCCCAAGGTGCGGCTGGCCGGTAGCGGCGGAGCAGCGGACATCGCCTCGCTGGCGCGTAAGCTCTTTATCCTCACACCGCACGAAAAGCGCCGGTTGCCGGCGCGCGTAGACTTCCTGACATCTCTCGGTTACCTGTCCGGGAGGAAAGAGCGCGAAACCCTGGGCTTGCCCGGTGGCGGGCCGGAGCTGGTGATCACGGACAAAGGAGTGCTCCGCTTCGACGAGACGGGCGAGATGGTGCTGGCCTTCATTCATCCCGGCGTTTCCCTGGACGAGGTCAGGGCGAACACCGGCTGGGATCTCAAGGTAGCTCCTGATCTCCGGGTGACGGAGGAGCCCACCAGCGAGGAGTTGCGCATTCTGAGGGAAGAGCTGGATCCCGCCGGGATATACCTGCGAGGCACCGCCTGAACCGGGGAGGCATGAAACGTGCGGGACGCAGCGATAGTGGGATTCGGGCAGACCCCTTTCGGTGACTTTCCTGCCTTAAGTATCAAGGAGCTTTTCGCGCAGGCGTTCTCGGAGATGGTTGCCTCGGTCGACAAGGGATTCGACCCGGCACTGGTCCAGGCCCTCTACGTGGGTACGTTGGGGGTGGGTGGTTTTCAACTCGGGCAGCCGGCGGCACTCCTGGCGGGCTACGTGGGACTTCCGTCCATCCCGGCTGTCCGGGTGGAGAATGCGTGTGCCTCCGGGGGGTTTGCTTTGCTGCAAGCCGTCTGCGCGGTGCGCTCGGGCCTGTACGACGTGGTGGTTGCGGCCGGCATGGAGAAGATGCGCGACCTTTCGGGCGTCCAGGGGCGGTACTGGCTGGGGGTTTCGGGGGATACGGAGTACGAACGCCTCGCCGGCCTGACGTTTGCAGGGATATATGCGCTCATGGCCAGGCGCTACATGGCAGAGTATGGCATGGAGCACCGTCACCTTTCCCTGGTTGCGGTGAAGAACCACCGGCACGGTGCCCTAAACCCCAAGGCCCAGATCAGGCGGCAGATAACGGTGGAGGAAGCCGAGTCTGCCCCGATGGTGGCTGACCCCCTGCGTCTTTACGACTGCTGCCCCACCAGCGACGGCGCGGCGTGCGCCCTGGTGGTGGCGGGTGACCGGGTTGCTGAGTTTACCGACCGCCCGGCGTGGGTGGCAGGCTTCGGGGCGGCCAGTGACTGGCTGGCGGTGCACGACCGGCGCTCGCTGACGCAGCTTGACGCAAGCATTCGCGCTGCGCAGCAGGCGTACGCCATGGCGGGGCTTGGCCCGCAGGACATACATGTGGCAGAGGTGCACGATTGTTTCACCATTGCGGAGATCCTGGCGTACGAGGATCTGGGCTTGGCCGCGCGAGGGAAGGGCTACCGCCTCCTGGAAGAAGGTGCCACCAGCCTGGGGGGCCGGCTCCCTGTCAATACGAGCGGGGGACTGAAGGCGAAAGGACACCCGCTTGGGGCGACCGGTATTGGGCAGGTGGGCGAGATATTCAACCAGTTGCGCGGGACGGCGGGGCAGCGGCAGGTGCCGGGGGCGGAGGTGGGCCTGACGCACAACGTGGGCGGCTCCGGCGGCACGGCGGTGGTATTCGTGTTTCGCGGGGGTGCATCGTGATGGGCGGTCGCTTTGAAGCTCCGGTCTACGTACGGTCGTGCGCGGTGTACCTGCCTGCGTTGAGGATCAAGCGGCAGGAGTATGTTAAATCCCTGGGCACCTTTTCCGCTCCTGGTGTGGATGAAAAGGCGGTGGCCGACTTCGATGAGGACGCGGTGACCATGGCTGTTGAGGCGGCGAGGGCGGCCCTGGAGGCCGCCGCGGGAGGTGGTAGCGTCGGAGGGGATGTCGGGGGCCTTTACCTCGCTTCCACCACGCTCCCCTATGCAGAGAAGGTTCAGGCGTCAACTCTCAGGGAGGCCCTCGGGCTGAATGCCGGTGTGTTTTGCTGCGAATGCACGACCTCGGCGCGTGCAGGCACCGAGGCGCTGGTATGTGCAGCCCGCCAGGTGGCGCTTGAGCGAGGTGCGGTGCTGGTCGTGAGTTCGGAGGCCCCCTGGGCGGATCCCTGTGAGGCTGCAGAGCATGCCCTGGGGGCAGGAGCAGCCGCCCTCGTACTGGCGCCGCAAGGGTGGGCGAGGCTGCTGGGGTGGTATTCCTTCGCGAGCGAGTCCCTGGGCATGCGCTTTAGACCCACCGGTTCTCTGAACCCCCAAGACCTGGAGTTGCGTGATTATGCTCAGTCAGCTCTGCGAACTGCAGTGGTGGAAGCTGTTAATGGTATCACAGTACTCCTGGGAGAAACCTTGGAGCGCTTCAAGCTGGTGATCCTACCCCAGTTGGATGCTAGGACGCCAGTCCAACTCGCGAGGATGCTGGGGTTGAGAGCGGAGCAGGTGAATCCGGCGGTCGTTGCGGCGCGTTGGGGCGATTTGGGTAGCGCGGGTCCCTTTGCGGCGCTGGTGGCGGCAGTGCCGGTGCTGGAATGCGGGGACAAGGTCCTGCTGGTTTGTTGGGGGTCGGGCCAGGCGGCGGATGCGGTGGCGCTTGAGGTGACCTCCAGCCCGGTGGTGGCGGTTCCCTCCGAGGGCTTCAGCTACATTGCGTTCACCGATCATCTGCGTCGCCGAGTTTCTTAGCAAATGGGGGGACAATGCTATGGGCGCTCATGTGTCTGTGCCCATGTACCAGCGCACTGTGCCGCAGAGGTACCGGCTTGTGGGGATCAGGTGTACGAGGTGCGGGGCGGTGATTTTCCCTCCAAAGGGCGTGTGTCCCGGGTGCCGTGGAACTGAGTTCGAAGAACATGTGCTTTCGGGGCGGGGGAGGGTGTATTCTTTCACCGTCATCGAAGGGGCGGTTGCTCCTCCGGAGTTCACAGACCAAGCACGGGCAGTCGGTCGGTACGTGGTGGGTGTGGTTGAACTGGACGAGGGACCGCGGGTGATAGCGCAGATCGCGTGTCCTCCCGAGGATGTCGACTCGGGATTGCCGGTGAAGGCGGTTCTAAGGCGGCTGTACGTGCAGGAGGGGGTTATAAGGTACGGTTACAAGTTTGCTCCTTACCGGCGGTGTCCCGAGCGAAACTTAGGAGGATTTCGCGTGGGCATGTCGAATTAAGCACGCAAGCTGGACAACTGAACAGGCTGCAGTTCGCTTGTGTTGGCCGACCGTGGGCAGGTAGGCCAAGTTGAGCAGGCGGAACCCAGCGCTCCCATTACCGGGACGGTAGGGAGTCGAAGCGCTGGGTTCTTGTGTTTCCGAGGGGGTATCGGAGTGAAGCTTTCGGTGCGAGGCGGAAAATGTTCTGGATGCCGGCTCTGCGAGCTCATGTGCGCCCTCAGTAAGCACAGCGATAACAATTGCAAGAAGGCTGCATTGCGCGTGCGAAGCTTGTTACCCCGGGAGGCTTCCTACCAGGTGCTGGTGTGCGACCAATGTGGGGAGTGTGCGGTGGTCTGCCCTATGGGGGCCATCCAGGAAAGCGGTGGAATTTACCGGATCGACAGCCAGGCCTGTACAGGCTGTGGGGAG
>JBFMCJ010000421.1 GCA_040754675.1 Bacillota bacterium | reverse complement strand
GTCTCGCACCACTCGGCCACGGTGACGCGGTTCGGGATGGGCAACGTGCCATCGGCGGCCTGGCGCTTCAGCTCGGCGAGCTTCGACGCGACCTCCTCGGGGGTCGCGCCATACACCGTGCGCTTTCGGCCGTCGATGATGATCTCCCCGGCGTGGAGGCCGGAGGCCTTGTGGAAGTAGATGGTGCCTTCGCCCCGGGCGCGACGTCGCATGGGCCTCTTCCCTCATCTGTTAGCGGCGCGGGCCGAGGAGGCAGGAAGCACCCAGCCTTCTCGGCTTTTACTAGTTAGGATGAACGAGGCCGGCCCCCGTTCACGACGAACGTAGGTTATGTCCCCAGAGGGACGCAGAGCTACAGCGTGAAGGAGGCCGGCGAGTGGATCATATCACGAAGTTCGTAGGCCTGGACGTCGCGAAGGAGACCATCGCGGTGGCCGTGGCCGAGCGGGGGACCGCACCGCCCCGGTACCTGGGCAGCATGGCGAACACGCCCGAGGCCGTACGCAAGCTGGTGAGGCGGCTGGGCAAGCCGGAGCAGCTCTTGGCGTGCTACGAGGCGGGGCCCACCGGCTACGGGCTGTACCGGCTCTTGAGCCGGCTGGGGGTACAATGCATCGTGGTGGCGCCGTCGCTGACACCTGTGCGGCCCGGCGACCAGGTGAAGACCGACCGACGCGACGCCCTGCGGCTGGCGCAGTTGCTTCGAGCCGGCGAGCTGACGCCGGTCTGGGTGCCCGGCGAGGACGACGAGGCGCTGCGGGACCTGGTGCGGGCCCGGGAAGGCGCCAAGCGGGACCTGAGGCGCGCCCGCCAGGAGCTCACCAGCTTCCTTCTGCGTCACGGCGTGGCCGCGCCCAAGGGCACGACCCGGTGGTCCCGGATGTTCCTGCGCTGGCTCGATACGCTGAGCTTCCCCCACCGGGCCAGCCAGGTGGCCTTCCAGGAGTACCTGCATGCGGTGCATGAGGTGCAGGCCCGGGTTGAGCGGCTCGAGGCGGAGATCCACGCGATGGCCACCGAAGGCCGGCATGCGCGAGTCATCCAGGCGTTGCAAGCCCTCAAAGGGGTCCGGGAGGTCACGGCGGTGACGCTGGTGGCCGAGATCGGGGAGTTCTCCCGCTTTCGAAGCCCGGCCCAGCTGATGGCGTACGCGGGTCTGGTGCCTCGAGAGCATTCGAGCGGCGTCCAGACCCGCCGGGGCGGGATCACCAAGACCGGCAACGCGCACGTCCGGTTTGTGCTGGGGGAAGCGGCCTGGGCGTATCGCCACCGGCCCGCTGTCAAGGCCCCCTTGCGGGCCAGACAACAGGGGGTCGATCCCGAAGTGCTGCGGATCTCCCTCAAAGCGCAACAACGGCTGCATCGGAAGTACTGGCGCCTGCTCGGCCGGGGCAAGCCCTCGACGGTGGCGGCGACCGCGGTGGCCCGGGAGCTTTTGGGGTTTGCCTGGGCCGTTGCATGCCACGTCGAGGCGCAGCAGGCTCGGGTAGCAGCCTGACAGGAGGGCTGAAGGCGACACCACGAGGCTCAACAGGGATCCAGCCGACCGGGTGAGCCGGAACCGACCGGGGGCCGGTGGGGGGAATCCTCGAGGCTCCTATGCACACGGCGCTTGAGCCGCATGTGCGTCTCTAGTTCGAGGCAGCTCCCCGACGGATGGCGTAAAGTGCGGTCACCAACCCGCGGATATCAGAGTGCCAACCGTCGACGACATCCCCGGCCCGGCTCCGCCCCGGCGGATCACAACGGGGGTTGACGGCCTCGTTCATATCAGGAGGTAATGGACAAAGGCGGAGCATGCCCCCAGCATGTAAAGGGCGTCCTCGAACTCGACGGTAGGCTGGTCCGTCATGGCATGGCGGATTCCTTGCTCATGGCCTGTCCAACCGTACAGTGCCTGGAAACCTTTCTTGAGGGCTCCATGAAGTCCAATGCGCGCACCCAGTATGTCTAGCGCCTTCGCCAATTGGGCTTTGGGATCGCCAGAGATCAACCGGGCCATAGCTTCCACAGCACTAATCGCTTCCTTGATTGAATTGCGGTAGTCAGGGGACCGCCTGTCTGATAGCAAGCGCAGGGCGCTCTCCAGATGCCGTTGTACTGGCTCCATTCCAAGGCTCCCAGTTTTTCCGATGGCAGTTTCTATGTTCTGGATATCGATTTGGTCTGCAATTGGAGTCAATATCCCATTGAGAAACCGGTAGCCAGACGCCTCTCGTTCAAGGACTACATTGCATGCACGGTAAAAGTCACGTGGAGATTTCACCAAGGTTGCAGCAAATTCAACGAAATCATAAGCTAGGTACCATGGACATTCGAAAAACCATTTTCGGATCGCCGCGATTGCCTTTGGCGTTTCTCCGGGCACTGAATCAATTGGTTGTTTGAAGAAATGTTCCCATAAATCCATTATATCCTCATACGGTTCCCACTCCTCTCTATTAAACAAAAAGCGATACAATACGTTCCAAAGCGAATTGCGGAGCGCCTGATCCATGGAGTCGACCTGCAAAGCAGTGCGCACAGGTGTCTTACCGATTCGTCGGGAGAATCGCATATTAATCATCGCGCTCCCACCGAAACTCCGTCTCCAGCGCCCCCGGTAGCGGCTCGTGCTCATCCCTGAAATCCCTGGGCAAGACGGCACCCGTCGCCGCAAGCTGTCGGGTCGCCCACTCCACGAACTCGGGCACCGACCACCGCCGGCGGCGAACCTCGCGGGCGAGCTGCAACAGCATCCGCGCCTCCGCTTCTCCCTCGTCGTCGAGCGAGATGCCCAGATGCCGGAAGTAGACGAGCTCCTGCTCGAGCAGCGGCCAGCGGGCACGGCCCGCCGCGACCTTGACCATCGTGGCGGCCTGGTGGGGCGGGAGGCCCAATTCCCGCAGGGTGGCGAACAGGTCGCGCAGGGCGGGGAGGTCGGATTCGGTCAGGCCGAGGGCACGGAGGAGGTTGGCGACCTGGAGGGCGGAGGGGCGCGCGGGTCGGGCGCGCCGACGCCGCGGCTCCTGCCGACGATCAGGGAACGGGATGATCTGGGAATCTTTCACGCGGAGCCCCTGCTCTGCGACGTTGATGTGCCACCCCGGCGGAGTTCGGCCGCGAGGCGAGCAAGCTCGGCGTCTTGCCGGCGGCGCTCTTTGACCCTATCCTCATCCGCACGGTTCGCCGCCTCTGTCGATCTAAACGCGGCCACTACCTGCGCGATCCACACAGGAATATAGAAAAGTATCCCGAGCAACCACACGGCCGGGGACCATGACGGCGTCTCAGCAAGCCCCAGCAGGAAGCCCGGCGCCGCCAGCATCGTCCAGACGAGAAACGCCTGCAAGAGCGCAAGTCCGAACCCAACCCAGAACCGGCCATGGTAAGTGTGGCCCAGGCCCCAGACGAAGAACGAGGCGATGGCGGCGAGGCCGGGGTCGCGACGCATCATCGGCCCCCTCTCATCCACGCCATCTTCTCCAATACCCACGGCGACGGCACGAGGAACCAGTCCGCGGCGTCCCACACCAGCTTCAGTGGGGCGAGGCGTACCGGGCCGCGCATCGAGCCATCTG
>JBFMCJ010000420.1 GCA_040754675.1 Bacillota bacterium | reverse complement strand
TTGAACCTGACAACGGCTCCGACCATGAGCCATCCCGTTGCCTTTGGTGATTACAGTGCCGACTGCGCCGCGCGAGGAGAACGCCGACTCTGGGTGCGGCGTGTGGCCCCGGGTGGGGGTATCGGAGTACCGGCGGGGCTAAGGAGGAATTTCGGCGTTGGCATCGAATACGTTTTCCTTGGAAGAAACCCGCGTTCCGGGTGGGAAATGAAGTGGTCCATTCCTCGTCACCGATCCGTCGGACCCCGACCCTCCGGGCTGTCGACACGGCCCTGAGAGTTCTCGCTGCGCTGGCATCCGGCAGCGGCGACTGGTCGGTAAGCGAACTCGCCGAGCACCTGGGCATAGCCCCGAGCCACGTGTACAAGGTATTGGCCACGTTGAGCACGCACGGGTTTGCGGAGCAGGATCCTGGCACGCGGCGTTATCGGGTGGGGTGGTCGATCCTCCTGATGGGCATGAAGGCTGTGGCCCGCCTGGACATCAGGCGCGTGGCGCTCCCGTGGCTGGGATGGCTGGTGGATGTGACGGGCGAGACGTCGCTTCTTCATATCCGACGGGGACTCCACAGCGTTTGCGTGGAGAAAGTGGAAAGCCCGCACAGCGTACGGGTCACGGCGGAGTTGGGTCACCCGGGGCCGCTCTACGCCGGCGGGTCTAACAAACCTCTTATCGCATGGCTCCCTGAGGACGAACTGGAAGATCTTCTGGGGCGGGTTTCCTGGGAGATCTACACCGACCGTACACCCCGCAGCCCCGAGGAACTCGAGTTGCAGCTCAATGCTATCCGGCTGCAGGGATACGCCTATTCGGCGGGAGAGGTTGAGCCGGGCATAGCCGCCCTCGGGGCTCCGGTCTTCGGCCCCGAGGGCCGGGTGGTAGCGTCGGTGAGTATCACCGGGCCCAGCACGCGGCTGAACCCTGAGAGGGCCGTGGAGCTTGCGGCTGCCGTGCGGCGAGCAGCTGATGAGGTTTCCAGGAGATTGGGGGGCGAGTCCCTCGGGACCGATCGCTGACCGGGTGGAGGGGTTGAGGGTGGAGCCGCTGCTTGTTGTCGAAGGACTGACGAAGAGTTTTGGCGGTCTCAAGGCCGTGCGCGCCTTCAACTGCCGGGTCAATCAACGTACGGTCCATGCCCTGATCGGGCCGAACGGGGCCGGCAAGACCACCGTCTTCAACTTGATCTCGGGGTTGCTGAAACCTGACGCCGGCCGCATTCGGCTGGAAGGCCGGGAGCTGACGGGCCTTCCCGCGCACATGGTGTCGAGGGCGGGCATCGGGCGTACGTTCCAGACCATCCGCGTCTTCCGGGATCTCACGGCTGAAGAGAACGTCCTCGTGGGGCTGTACGCCCATTCCGGGGTAAGTGTCGTACGCAGCGCCCTGCGCCCGCCCGTGGACAGGAAGTTGCGGAGGGAGGTTGAAGCGGCCCTGGAGCTGGTCGGGTTGGCGCCCAGCGCAGGGACCCTGGCGCGGAACCTGTCATACGGCGAACAGAAGAGGCTGGAGATGGCACGGGCTCTGGCGTGGGGCCCCCGTGTGCTCCTCCTCGACGAGCCGACCGCGGGCATGAACCCGACGGAGGCGGCTGCCATAATGCAGACCATCGCCCGCATCCGGGAGGCGGGACGCACCGTGATGCTGGTCGAGCACAACATGCGTGTGGTGATGGACGTCTCCGACTGGATCACAGTGATGGACTTTGGGGAGGTGATCGCCGAGGGAACTCCCGACCGGGTGACCAGCGACGAACGAGTCATAAAGGCGTATTTGGGGGAGCGGAAATGCTGAATCTGGATCGGGTTACGGCCTCGTATGGTTCGATACCGGCCCTCAGGGACGTTTCTCTGGAGGTCAGGGACGGGGAGGTCGTCGCTCTCCTGGGGGCCAACGGGGCGGGCAAGACCACGACCCTGCGCTGCATCGTGGGCCTGCTGAGGCCTCAGGGCGGCAGGGTTACGTTCCGTGGTGAGGACATCACCCGGCGGTCCACGGTTGAGGTCGTGCGCAAAGGGGTCTCAATGGTCTTCGAAGGCAGGAGGGTTTTCCCCGAGCTCACCGTGTGGGAAAACCTGTTGATCGGTGGTTACCTGGTGAAGGAAGCGGGCGAGCGTCAGCGGTTGCTGGCCCAGATGCTGGACCGGTTCCCACGGCTGGCCGAGCGGAAGGGTCAACTGGCAGGGTCTCTCTCGGGAGGCGAGCAGCAAATGCTGGCCATGGCTCGAGCTCTCATGTCACGGCCTTCGTTGCTGCTGCTGGATGAACCCAGCATGGGGCTGGCGCCGAAAGTGGTGGACGAAGTGTTCGACATCATCGTGGGTTTGCACCGGGAGGGCACCACCATCCTGCTCGTGGAGCAGAATGCCGCGCGGGCACTGGAGATAGCCGACCGGGCTTACGTCCTGGAGACCGGGTCAATCGTACTGCAGGGCACGGCGAAGGATCTCCTCGACGATCCTACCGTCCGGCGTGCCTACCTGGGCCGTTAGCCTCAAGATCTGAGGAGGTGCAAGCGAATGAAGAGTTTGAGGGCGGTCAGCGCGTTGCTGCTTGTGCTGGTGTTGCTGGTGGCGGCCGGCGGGTGCAGGCAGCCTGCTGCTTCTCAGGAGCAGAAGACGCCTGCTCCAGAAACCATCAAGATCGGAGGGATTGGTCCCCTCTCTCCGCCGGGTACACCGGCCCTGGGAGAAGAGCTGAAGAATGCCATGACCCTGGCGATCGAGGAGATCAACGAGGCGGGCGGAGTCCTGGGGAAGAAGCTTGAGCTTACGTTCGAGGATTCCCAGGGGACGCCGGAAAAGGGCCAGGCCGCCATGGAGAAGCTCATAACCAAGGATCAGGTGGTGGCGGTGGCAGGAGAAGGGCACAGCTCCGCCGCCCTTGCGGAAATGGAAGTCGCCAAGCGAAACAACGTCCCCTTCATAATCGCCGAGGCCTGGTCGGATACTCTCACGGCAAAGGGTTACCGCAACGTATTCCGGGTGACGGTGAACAACACCATGTTCACCCAGAAGATCGTCGAGTTCGTGAAGGCGATGGGATTCCAGCGCCCCGCGATCGTGGCGGAGGACAGCGACTGGGGGATCGGCAACATCAAGTTGCTCGAACCGGCCTTCAAGGAGATGGGGCTCCAGTACAAGAGTATGGTGATTGACCGCACGGCCAAGGACTTCACTCCCCAACTCCTGCAACTGAAACCTTTTAAACCGGACCTGCTCATCAACATGACCACCGGCGTGGCGTGCTACCTGGTCACCAAGCAGGCGAAAGAGATCGGGCTGGCGCCCACCGCGAACTCGCTCATCTTCGCGGGCGGCGCCGACGCCGCGTATCCGGAGATCTGGGAAACCGTCGGTCAGGCGGGGCAGTACCTGGTGTGGCAGGCCCTCTACCATCCGAAAGCGAAGTTCTCGGAACTGACGGAGCCCTTCGTGAACAAGTACAAGGCCAGGTACGGTCGGCCTCCCACGTATGTCGGTCTGGAGGGGTACGACTGCATCCTGGTGCTGGCCGATGCCATCAAGCGGGCGGGATCGACCGAGAGTGACAAGCTGATCGACGCCCTCGAGAAGACGTCCCT
>JBFMCJ010000419.1 GCA_040754675.1 Bacillota bacterium | reverse complement strand
TCCGCCTCGCCGGCGGGGCGCTCGGGCGAGGCGGGCGGGGCGGGCGCAGCAGCGCTCGCCTCCTCTGGCAGGCCCGCAACCTCCTGCTTCACCGGCGCGGCCTCCTCTGCGGTCTCCAGGACCGCGATGACCGTCCCCACCGGCACCGTCTGGCCTTCGTGCACCTTGACGGCGCCAAGCCTGCCTTCGGCCGGCGAGGGAACCTCCACGGTCACCTTGTCGGTCAGCACCTCGACCAGAGGCTCGAAGCGCGCGACGGGCTCGCCCGGCTGCTTGAGCCACCGCACGATCTGTCCTTCGGTCACGCTTTCGCCCAGCTGGGGCATGACGATTTCCAGGCCCACGCCTCGATGCCTCCTCTAAGCGCGGGCGAGTTCCCGCATGGCTTGCGCGATCCGTTCCGCGTTGGGCAACACCGCGTCTTCCAGAACCCCCGCGAAGGGCGTGGCCGGAATGTCGGGCAGCGCGAGGCGCCGCACGGGGGCGTCCAGGTGGTAAAGCGCCTCTTCCGCCAGCACCGCGGCCGCCTCGGCCCCCATTCCCATGGTCAGGTTGTCCTCGTAGACGATGAGCGCCCGGCCCGTCTTCTTCACCGACTCGACGAGGGCCGTCCTGTCCAGCGGCGCCAGCGTGCGCAGGTCGATCACCTCGACCGAGATCCCCTCCTGTTGCACCTCGGCCGCCGCCTCCATGGTCAGGTGGAGCATCATCCCGTACGCGACGGCGGTGAGGTGGCTGCCCTCCTTCGCCACCCGCGCCGGCCCGATGGGGACGACGAAGTCGCCCTCCGGCACCTCGCCCTGGATCAGGCGGTACCCGCGCTTTGGCTCCAGGAAGATGACCGGGTCCTCGTCCCGGATCGCGGCCTTCAAAAGGCCCTTCGCGTCGGCCGGCGTCGAGGGGATGACCACCTTCAGCCCGGGCACGTGTGCGAAAAACGCCTCCACCGACTGGGAGTGGTACAGCCCTCCCCGGATCCCGGCGCCGTACGGTGTCCGCACCACCAGCGGGCACCCCCACGCCCCGTTGGAGCGGTACCGGATGCGCGCCGCCTCGTTGATGATCTGGTCCATGGCCGGGTGGATGAAGTCGGCGAACTGGATCTCCGCCACCGGGCGCAGCCCGTTCATCGCCGCGCCGACGGCGACTCCCACGATGCCCGACTCCGACAGGGGCGTGTCGATGACCCGGTCCTGGCCGTACTTCTCCAGCAGGCCCCGGGTCGCCACGAACACGCCGCCCTTCACCCCGACATCCTCGCCCAGCACGATCACGCGCGGATCCCGCGCCATCTCCTCGTCCAGCGCCTCACGGATGGCTTCAATCATTCGCTTGACGGCCAATGCTCTCACGACCTCCCACCTCAGCAGGCGGCCCGCCGCCCGAGGGCCGCGCGGTCAGTCCGCATAGACGTGCCGCATGACGCTGGCAGGGTCAGGGCGTGGCGCCCGTTCGGCGTAGTCGGCCGCGTCGTCGACGATGGCTGCCACCTCGTCCCGCAGTGCCTTCTCGCGCTGTTCGTCCCACAGCCCGGCTTCCTCGAGGCGCCGCCGCATGAGCGGGATGGGGTCCTTCTGGCGGAACTCCTCGACCTCGCTGCGCGTTCTGTAGGTGCGGTCGTCATCGTCACTCGTGTGTGGCACGAACCGGTAGGTGCGCACCTCGATCAGCGTCGGCCCGCGGCCGGCCCGCGCTCGCTCGGCCGCTTCCGACACCGCCAGGTAGACCGGCACCGGGTCCTGCCCGTCCACGCTGCGCCCCTCGATACCGTAGCCGGCCGCGCGCTGCGCGGCGCTCTCGACGGCCATCTGCCGGCGCACCGGCACGGAGATGGCGTACTGGTTGTTCTCGCAGAAGAAGATCACCGGCAGCTTGAGAACCGCCGCGAAGTTTACCCCCTCGTGGAAGTCGCCGGTGCTGGTCGCCCCTTCCCCGAACGAGCAGAACGTGACGCTGTCCTCCCCCCGCAGCCGGCTGGCCAGGGCGGCCCCGGCCGCGTGGGGGATCTGCGTTCCCACGGGGCTCGACCCCGTCAGGACCCGAAGGCGCGGCAGGCTGAAGTGGGCAGGCATCTGGCGCCCGCCGCCGTTCGGGTCCTCCGCCCGGGAGAAGACGTTGAGCATCAGTTCCCTGGGCGTCATGCCCAACGTGAGCATCAGCGCCATGTCCCGGTAGTACGGCACGATGACGTCTTGCCCTGGCCTAAGCGCCATGGCCGCGCCCACCTGCGCCGCCTCCTGGCCGTGGGCGGTGATGACGAAGGGAACCTTTCCCTGGCGCTGGATGATCCACATCCGCTCGTCCAGGGCGCGTGAGAGCACCATGAACCGGTACATCTGCAGGAGCTTTTCGGCGCCGACCGCTTCCAGCTGAGGGTCCAGGGTACCGGCCGGCGCGCCGCGGTGCTGCCGCCGGTGAGCAGCCTCACCTGCCACCAAGTTCGTTACCCCCCGATGCGCGCGATCTGCCCCTCGCCGCGGGCTATGCGAGCGGTTGCTCGACGCAACACCCGCCCCGGCAGGCCAACGGCGCAAAAGTGCTGACGCACCGTCAGAACCATTTCCCCTGTCCGGAGCGGAGCTTTCGGCGCAACCATTTCTATTTCCTTTCATCGGCACCGGTCCCTGCGGCCCGGCCTGGTGACACCAGGCCGGAGTTTGTGGCAGAGTGGTGTCATGGACGAGGAGACGCCACGCCCGGCCGCCGAACGCCCCGTACGGCGCATCACCAGAGCCGCCGTGATCGCCGCCCTGTATGTGGTCCTGGCAGCGGCCCTGGGCCGCCTGAGCTTCGGGGTGGCGCTCGGCCCCGTTCTGGTGGAACTCCGCATCGCCGAGGCGCTGGCGGTGCTCCCCATCCTCTATCCCGAAGCTGTGCCGGCCCTGTTCGTGGGCGTGTGGCTTGCCAACGTCATCGGAGGCCTGGGCCCGTGGGACATCTGGGGAGGCAGCCTCGTCACGCTTCTGGCAGCTTACCTCACCTGGCGGGACCGCCACAGCTGGAAGGCGTACCTGTGGCCCATCGTCACCAACGGGGTGCTGATCAGCGTTTACTTGAGCGCCATCTTCGGACTCCCGTACTGGACCACGGCCCTGGGCATCACGGCAAGCGAAGCGGTGGTGGTGCTGGCGCTGGGGGTGCCCCTGGTGCGGCTCCTGCGCCGCTTCGAAGCGAACCGAACCTGACACCGCCGCCGCACTATCGCGCCGTCGCTCCGCCCGAGGGCGGCTCCTCCAGCGGCCGGCGGATCAGCCGCTTGAACGCCCGCTCAAAGCGGCGCCGGGGCATCAGCACCACGTGGCCACAGCCGAGGCACCGCACGCGGATGTCCATCCCGGTGCGGATGATCTCCCATTGATCCGAGCCGCACGGGTGCGCCTTGCGGGTCTGAACCACGTCGCCCAGGTAGAACTTGATCGGCATGGCGTCCGGGTTCTGTTATACACGCCGGCGGCTTCCCCCGCCAGCGCCCCGTGCTCGGCCCGCTTGGAGCCTCACGTGGGCGAACAGGTGCGCCTGTGCCAGGCCCGCCAGCTCGCCAAACCGCTCCCGGACGAAGGTCCGCAGGCGCGCCGCACCCACCC
>JBFMCJ010000418.1 GCA_040754675.1 Bacillota bacterium | reverse complement strand
GCAGAATCCAGCTGTAAAGCGTCAGTAGCCGGTACAGGAGCAGCCCCAGCCAGCTCCAAAGCGTGCCCACTTCAATGACCCCCTGTCCCGGCTTCTCCCAGCTCCCGCGAGCGCCGGGTGCCTGCGAGCACCGCCTCCATCAAGGCGCCCCGGATGCCGCGGCTTTCCAGAACCGTGAGCCCCGCGGCGGTCGTCCCCGCCGGGGAGGTGACCCAGTTGCGAAGCTCGGCCGGGTGCCTGCCCGTGTCCAGCACCATCCGGGCCGCCCCGGCCAGGGTCTGGGCTGCCAAAAACAGCGCCGCCTCCCGCGACAGCCCCGCCGCCACACCGCCGTCCGCAAGCGCCTCCACCACCAGGTACGCATAGGCGGGACCGCTCCCCGAAAGCCCGGTTACCGCGTCCATGAGGTTCTCCGGCACCACGACGGCCCGCCCGATAGCCTCGAAAAGCTTCTGCGCCCGCTTGAGGTGCGAGTCGTGCGCAAACGAACCCCGGCATAGCCCGGTGGCCGCCTGCCCCACCAGGGCGGCAATGTTGGGCATAGCCCGCACCACTGCGGTCCCGGGGGGGAGCCGCTTCTCTATGGCGGCGGTCGGCACCCCGGCGGCGATGGATACCACCAGGTGGCGTCCGACCTCTACAGCGGGGGCCAGCTCCCGAAGCGCCTCCACGATGTTCTGGGGCTTGACCGCGACCACAGCGGTGTCAGCGCTGCGCAGCGCCTCGGCGTTGTCGGCGGTGACCAGCACCCCGTAGCTCTGCTCGATGTGCGCGCACCGCTCCGGGCTCTTGTCCGTGGCCACCAGCTCGTCCCGGGTGACGAACCCGCCCCGCAGAAGCCCACGGATGAAGGCTTCCCCCATAGCGCCCGACCCGATGACCGCGACCCGCTCCCCCAGCTTCACTCGCCGCTCAACCCTTCCAGTTGCACGTCCACGCCGTTTGGCGCGCAGAGGAAGATGTCGTCGTCGATACGTCTCATCACGCCATCCAGGGCGTAGATCGTCCCCGACAGGAAGTCCACGATCCGCCGAGCGGTCTCCCGATCGGTTGCTTTCAACCTTAACACAACCGGACGCTGTTCGCGCAGGTGTGCGGCAACAGATTCCACGTCATCGAACGTCCGGGGCTCGAAGACCACCACGCGTGCCGGACCCCGGCCTGCCGCCCCCGCCGGGGTGGTCCCAGCCGAACCCGCAGCCGTTGGCAATGAGACGATCCGGGCCCTGCTGCGCGGCGGAAGCTCACCCGGCTCACGCAACGGCACGCCTGGCGCAGGGCCACCCGGCCGCTCGGCGGACGCGCTCTCCTCGGATTCCACACCGAGCCAGGCCAGAACCCGTTCGATGAAGCCCACGGCCTTCTTCACGCTCCGTCCCGTTCTCCAGGCGGTTTGCCTGTGAGGCTCGCGCTAGCGGGTACCAAGCCACCGGGGCCACCGGTAGACCCGCACCCCCTCGGGGACCCCCCTGGCCACTACCTGGCCGCCCAGGCGGCTGACCACCTGAACCGGCACGAACGAAGGCCCTCCGCCCGTCGCGGCCCAGTACCCCGTCCGCCCCCCGCGGATGGTCAGGCCCGAGGCCGGCACCACCACGCCTGCGTGGCGGGCCACCACCAGGTGCACGTCCCGGCTCACCCTCCGGTACAGCCACCCCGCCGGCTGGCGCTCCAGGCGGATGACCAGGCGCTGGTCCCCCTCCTGACCCGCGACCTTCACCACCTGGGCCGGAAGACCCGCCTCTCCGGCACCCTCAACGAGTTCGACCCGCGCCCCTTCGCCGACTCTCTGGGGCACTCGACCCTTCTTCGGCCAGAAAACGGCGTAGAGTTCACTGCGGTCCACCAGGCGCACGACCGGTTCTCCCCGTGCAACGGTTTCCCTTGCCGCCAGGGGCCGCGGCCGCGGCGGGTCGTTGAGTGGGAAGCTGAGGCCGGCCAGGTATTCGGCATCGCCCCACTGCTCCCATCCGTCCGCGAGGAAACTCATAACACCCGCAAAGGGCGCGCTCACCACAGCCGGCTGCGCAGGGCCTTCCGGCGCTTCCAGGCGCACCAGCGGCGTGCCCGTAGCAACGGACTGGCCCTCGGAGACCAGCGCTACCACCCGGCCCGGCTGAGGGGCCGGGAGGAGCTGCTCCCGGCGCACCACCACGAGGGTGCCGGGGTAGGCCTCGACGATCTCGCCGAAGCGCGCCGCATCGGTCGGCCCGAAGGTGGCGGCCACCCACGCCGCCGCCTTATCTCCCGCTACCCACGCCCCCCAGGCGCCGATGGCCAGCACCACCAGGCTGCGCATGAGCCGCCGGGGCCTGACCCGCCACCGTCCCATCCCGCGCCCGCCTCACGCTCCGAGAATCGCCCACGTTCCCACAAGCGCCGCGTACGCCGCAAACCAACGCAGGCTACCCCGGCCGAGCGTGGCAAACAGCACGCGGATGGCCGCATAGCCGGAGATGCCCGCCGCCACGAACCCCACCCCAAGCGCCGCGCCCCCCGGCCACGCGAACTCCCCCGACGCCGCCTTCAGCGCGCCCAGGACACCAGCGCTCGCAATGGTTGGGATGGCCAGGAGGAACGAAAAGCGTGCGGCCGAATCCCGCTCCACGCCCGCCAGCATTCCTGCCGCAATGGTGGAACCAGAACGGGACAACCCGGGGATCACGGCAGCCGCCTGCGCAACGCCCACAGCGACCGCCCTCCACGCACCCACCTGAAAGAGATCCGAGGCGCGGGCCCCCGCGCCCTGGCCCACCCTGCGTTCTGCAACGACCAGGATGGCCGCCGTCGCCAGCAGGGCCACGCCCACCCCTCGCACGGAGCCGAAGAGCGCCTCCACCCGGTCGGCCGCCACGAGCCCGACGAGCGCGGCAGGAAGCGTACCAAGCAAGAGCCAGCCGGCAAGGCGTGCCTCCTGCTCCCGGGCCGGTTCCAGGTCCACACGCCCCAACAGCCTGGGCCAGACGGCGACGCCGCGGGCCGCTCCCACCACCTCGGGCCACAGCGCCACCAGCACGGCCATCAGGGTTCCCAGGTGGACGACGATGTCGAAGAGGATTTGCGGCGTGCCGACTCCCAGGAGGTGCCGCGCGAGCACCAGGTGGCCCGAACTGCTGACCGGGAGGAACTCGGTCAAACCCTGCACGATGCCCAAGATCGCAGCCACACCGACGTTCAATGAACGCCCCCCGCCTCTCGGCGGCCGTTTCTGCGCCGCCCGACCGACTCCTTCTCGGATGGCTCGCTCTACGGGCGGGCAGCGCCACCCTGCGCCCACCGGGCGGCCGGCCTGACCAGCGGAAGGGCCACCAGGGCGATGGCCACATTGAACAGAGTGTGGGCGTGGGCCACCACCTGGGGCGGCGACGCTGCCAGGAGGGTGGCGGCATCGTAGAACAAGGGAAACAGGGCGAGCGCCCCCAGGGCCCCGGCTAAGTTGAGCACGAAGTCGGCCGCCGCCAGCCACCGGGCCCCGCGCCCCAGGAAGACCGACGCCAAAAGCCCGGTCGTCACCGTACCGACGTTGCTTCCCAGCACGATGGCCACGGCAGCCCGCGGATCCAGGGCGCCCCGGGCAACCATGGCAACGGCTGAGCTGGAAAC
>JBFMCJ010000417.1 GCA_040754675.1 Bacillota bacterium | reverse complement strand
ACCGTTCATGGACAGAGGATCCCATGCAGGTCATCGTGGAAGAAGCGCACAAGCGCGGCCTGGCCGTCTACCCATGGGTTTGGGCTTTTTGCGCCGGTTTCGGTAAGCCCGGACCCGTGCTCGAGAGGCACCCGGAGTGGGCGGAACTGAATCGTGACGGCGGAAAGCAGTCACCGCGCGGCGATACGTTCTGGCTGCAAGCGTCGAGGCCGGAGGTCCGGAAATGGCTCGTCGACGTGTATGTGGACCTGGTCACCCGCTACGAGGTGGAAGGACTGCATCTGGATTACATCCGCTACGAAGACGAGGCCGTCGCCTCCTTCGGGTACAGCCCGTACACCCGAGAAGCGTTCAAGAAGGAATACGGCAAGGATCCTATCGGCTTCATGAAGTACACCGACGACTACCAGGCCTGGAACGCCTGGAGAGAAAAGCAAGTGACGTCGCTGGTAGCGGAAGCAGTGCGGCGCGTTCACCAGGTGCGGCCGGGCTTGGTCATCTCGGCCGCCGTCATGCCCGATCTGTTCGATGCAAGACGGTCGAAGATGCAGAACTGGAAGCACTGGGCTGACAACAAGTACGTTGCCTACGTCAAACCCATGATTTACACGGAGCACATGGATACGTTCCGCCGCCTGGCACGTGAGGGCCGAGCCCTGCTCGAAGACCATGCTCTCTCGTATCCTGGCATTTACGTCTACAATCGCGACCAGGTCATGAGCCAGATCCAGGCCGCAAGAGAACTTGGGGTCCTGGGTATCTGCGTCTTCTCCACCCTCCACATGCCCCAGGAGTTGTACGGGCAACTGGCGCAGGGGCCCTTCAGGACGCCTGCTTCTATGCCGCACGCCGACCCCTATGGGGGTGCCGTGGCCCTGCTGAGGGAGCTCAACAACCGGGTTCAGGTTGTTATCGACGGAGGTGGCATCACCATCACGGCGGCGAGCGCGCTGCTTGACGCCGTTGAAGAGGCCGAGGACAAGCTACGCGATGCTGCAGCTGGCGAAGAACCGGATGTGAAACTGATTCAGGAGGCGCTTGAGAAGATGCTAGAGGCCAAAAGCATTGCCGAGAAGGCGGCGGCCAACGGCTTGCTGAAGCCCGAGGCTCTGAAGAGGATTGACGAGGATCTCGGACGGATCACGAGTCTCGTGCGGTTCGGTCTCTATCAGGCCACTGAGGTCCCGTACCAGGAGCCGTCACCGGCGCCTGAAGGATGAGCGGCTGACCCAGACTTGGGAAACGATACGGAAGGGAAGAGATGCAGCAGAGGCGGGTTATGTACCTGGGCCGGCAGGCGCAGGACAAGAAGCTGTGGGATGATTATGACACATGAAGCATCAGGTCAAGGGAGCTTGAAAGCTCGGCTACAAGCTACAGCTTTAGGACGGCCCGGTTAAGTGCGGGACGGGGTCGGGATGCGTTCCGCTGCCCTCCGGCCGGGCCGACGGCGGGCCAAGTCGGCTGAGATCCAGCGGGGTTGGCGCGCTTGAGGCGCTCGATGGCAAAGTGCTGGTTGGTGGGCGCTCTTGGCCTGGGCGGTCGCGTCGAGGCCAGCGACGAAGTGCTCGGCGGGATCTCCTAGGGTTCCGGATGCCGGTGGATGATAGCGTACGGTGCTGAAGCGCAGGCGTTTGGCGCATATGCAGAGGGACTCCAAGAAGGCGCTCGGGGCAAGGGGCCACGCCAGCACACCCAGGCCATCCTGGCCCACGGCCTCATTATCCTGGATGAGCCGGGCTACCTGAAGATGGACGCCACCGGCCTACAGCTACCTGCTTCAGCTGGTGGCCAAGGCCTGCGAGCGGCGCTCGCTCGTTGTGACCAGCAACCTGGAGTTCCAGGAGTGGGGCGCCCTTTTTGACAGCCCGGCCACCGCGGCCCAAGCGGCCTCCCTAAGGGCGGGGGGCAGGGGGGAGGAAGGAGACTCGGATCATCGCCGGTCCCTACCTGGCCAAACCCGCGGGCTTTTCATGGCAAGAGTGCTGCTTCTCACAATGAGTAACTTTTAGGTGGGCGTGGGTGTCAGGATCCGGTAGGGGAGGCACCTCCCTCCAGCCCGAGGGCTGGAGGGAGGTGGGAAATCGTAACGAAAAGACCCCGCCTTGAAAGCAACACAGCACGGAAGGCGGGGTCTTCATGGAGCTTACGTTCATTCTACCCAGCGAGATTCGCTCGTTCAAGGACCTGGAGCGGTTCATCGTGGCGGAGTGGCGGGCGAAGGCCGCGGCCATCATCGAAGCGGCGGTCCGGCGCATCGACGAGCGCCTGGGGCCTCCCGGTCCGGGGTGGGAGTCGGTGGGGCTCAAGACAAAGCGCGTCATGGGGCTATTGGGCCTGGAGTACCGGCTGCAGCGGCGCATGTACCGGCGGCGGCGCCCCGATGGGGCGTGGGAGGAGCGCTACCCGCTGGACGAAGCGCTGGGGCTGGCGAAGGGGGAGCGCTTCAGCCCGGGGGTGCAGGAGTGGGCGGTGGAGTTGGCGACGCGCCATCCGTTTCGGGTGGCGGCGGCGATCCTGGCGGAAGCGGGGATGCCGGTGAGCGCCCAGACCATCCATCGCTGGGTGCAGGAAGCGGGTGCAACCCGTGAGGCCGAGCAGCGCCGGGCGGTGGAGGCGATGGAGCAGACGGGCGAGTTGCCCCTCGGGGAGGGGCGGGAGGCGCCGGCCGTGATCTGCGAGGTGGACGGGGTATGGGTGGCATTGCAGCGCGAGAAGCAGCGGCGCTGGGAGCTGAAGCTGGGGCTCATGCACGAGGGCTGGGAGCCGGAGAGCCCGGCCGGGCGGCGCTATCGGCTGAAGGGCAAGCTGGTCTGGGGTGGGGATCTGGAGACGGAGGCGTTCTGGGCCCGGGGCTTTTGGCGGTTTATGGAGCGCTACAAGCTCGGCGGGGTGCGGCGACTGGTGGGCAACAGCGACGGGGCGTCGTGGGCCAAAGCGGGCCGGGAGTGGATGGGCATTGAGGAATGGCACCTGGATCCGTTTCATCGCAATGCAGCGCTGGAGCGGGTGTTGGGGTGGAACACGCGCCTCTTGCGCCGGGCCAAGCAGGCGGCCCGGCGCGGGGACTGGGCGAAGGTGGTGGCTATCTTCGCACAGGCCCAGGCCGACCCGGGCTGCCCGGTGGCGCTAGAAGAGCTACAGGCGGTATTGGGCTACCTGGAGGCGAACCGGGAGGGGTTGGATGACTGGCGGCTGCGCAACGGGCCGTTGCCCGAGCCGGCGCGGGGGCTGGGGGCCACGGAGCCGTCGGTGCGCCACGTGGTCGCCGACCGCCTCAAGGGGAAAGCGGCCTGGTCGCGGCGGGGGGCGCACCACATGATGCAGCTACGCTGTTTGCGCCACGAGGGGCGGCTGAGGGCGTGGCTGGCCCAGTGGACGGCGGGAAGCTGGCAGGTGCGGTCACCCCAGCCGGTGCTCGTGCGGCTTGCCCGGAAGATTCGCCGGGGGCTGGTCGAAGTCGACCCGCAGGCCTGGCTTCGGGCGCATTTGCCGATGCTGAGCCACCCCGACGCCCGCCAGACCGCTACGGGGGCGGCGCTGCGCAGCCGGCTGGCCTGGGCGGCGCCGTGGGGGGCCAGGGTATAGCAGGGAACAGGCGGGGTCACCAAAAGGCCCCCACCGGGACTTGACACATAC
>JBFMCJ010000416.1 GCA_040754675.1 Bacillota bacterium | reverse complement strand
ACTTCGAGTGGGCCCTGGGGTACAGCAAGCGCTTCGGCATCGTGCGGGTCGACTTCGAGACCCAGGAGCGCACCATCAAGAAGAGCGGCCGGTGGTACGCTCGGGTCATCGCGCAAAACGGCCTAGAGACTGGCGAGTAGCCGACCTCACGGAACCGTGTCAGGATGGCGCCCGCTAAGAACGCCGGGAAGTTGCGCACGCTTCGGTTACCGGGCGAGCTGCGCTGTGATATGGCCAATGCAACGGAGCGGGCACACCCCCAAACCCGGCGGCGACTGGATGGGTTCGAGAAGCCCGACTCGAAGGGGGCAACTACCCGCGGCGTTGCGGCTACCTGGCTATCTTGTGCGCTGGACGCCATAGGGCGTGCCGGTTATCCTGGAAAGCGAAGGCGGCACGTTGGCGGGATGCTTGATGTTGAGGAGCCTTGTCGATGTACAGATGGTTTGAGGTCGAGAAATTCCGATGTTTCGACCATCTCCGGGTCAACGAGCTGGCCCGAATCAATCTGATAGCAGGTCGCAACAACTCGGGTAAGACCGCGCTGCTCGAAGCGTTTTTCGTGCATTCGGCGGCAACGAACCTCGACTCGGTCATGAAGGTGGACAGCTTTCGCGGCATAGTCCTTGTACGCTTCGTGGGGACCACAGTCACTCACGTGCCTTGGTACGACCTGTTCTACAACCTCGACACGAAAGACCCAATTCGGCTTGCCGCTGGGTACCGTGATAATCGGATTCGCGAGCTTCGCCTCCAGTTGTTCCCGCGGCGGTCCTACCCGGTGCTGGTCGAAGACGTTTCTGAGGGCGAGCCGACTGGCCAGGACGGTAAGCGTGGGGGGCCAGCAGCTTTGTGCCCTCAACACCGGTTCTCGAGGGCAGATATTATGAAGATGAAAAGGAGAGGCGCGTCACGTTCTCGCTCCGGCGCGCTCTGTCGGCCCGGAGGCGCAGCCCGTGTTCGAGGTGAGTCCTCCGCCGCTGCCTCCCCCAATTCCTGCCTATTACGTGACGGCGTCTCTGTACCGCGCCCTTTGGGTCTTCCCGGCTGTGCTTTGAGTCTCTTGACGAACGTCGAAAACCGACCGCCAGACACGCAGAGCAGCCGCAGGGCGCCCCCGCTCATTTCGATGGACGTCGAAGCCAGGCCTACGGCGCGGGGGGTGACCTCTCTTCAGCCCTCCCGGCCCGTCTGGCCTGCCTGACCCGCTTGGCCCGCCGCCTCCCGCACCTGCTTCGCCGCTGCCACCAGGTTGCGCAGGGCGGGCACGACCTCGTCATACTGCCGGGTCTTGAGCCCGCAGTCGGGGTTGACCCAGAGCTTGCCCGGCTCGACCACCGCCGCAGCCCGCCGCAGCAGCTCCACCATTTCCTCGGCCGGCGGCACCCGCGGCGAGTGGATGTCGTAGACTCCCGGCCCCACCTGGTTGGGGTACCGGAAGCGCCGGAACGCCTCCAGGATCTCCATCCCGGAGCGGCTCGCCTCGATGGAGATGACGTCCGCATCCAGCGCCGCAATGGCCTCGATGATGTCGTTGAACTCCGAGTAGCACATGTGCGTGTGAATCTGCGTTTCGTTGCGCACGCCGCTCGTCGCCAGCCGGAAGCACTCCCCCGCCCACTCCAGGTAGCGTCCCCAGCCGGCCCGCCGCAGCGGCAGCCCCTCCCGGAACGCCGGCTCGTCGATCTGGATGACGCGGATCCCCGCCGCCTCCAGGTCCTGCACCTCGTCCCGGATGGCGAGCGCCAGCTGCCGGCAGGTCTCGTCCCGGGGTTGGTCATCCCGCACGAACGACCACTGCAGGATGGTCACCGGCCCGGTCAGCATGCCCTTGACGGGGCGGCTCGTCAGCGACTGGGCGTACGTGATCCACCTGACCGTCATCGGTCCGGGCCGGGCGACGTCGCCGTAAATGATGGGCGGCTTGACGTAGCGGGTGCCGTAGCTCTGCACCCACCCGTGATCGGTGAACGCGAACCCGTCCATCTGCTGGGCGAAGTACTCGACCATGTCGCTGCGCTCGGGCTCGCCGTGAACCAGCACGTCCAGGCCGATCTGCTCCTGCAGCCGCACCACCCGCTCGATCTCGCGGCGAATCCCCTCCTCGTAGGCCTCCTGCGAGATCTCGCCCCGCCGCCAGCGAGCGCGAAGCTGGCGCAGCTCCCGGGTCTGGGGGAACGACCCGATGGTCGTGGTGGGAAAGGCCGGCAGCTCGAGGTGTTGTTGCTGAACTTTCCGCCGTTCGGCGTGGGGCGCCGCCCGCCGTGCCTGCTCGGGCTGCAGCTCCGCAAGTCGCCGCTGAACCGCCAGCTTGGTGCGCCGGGGCGAGCGCCGGCGCTGCTCGGCCAGCCGTTCGCTCGCCTCGAGCGCCTCCCGCAGCGCCTCCCGGCCCTCGTTGACCGCCCGCGCCAGCAGGGCGACCTCCTCCAGCTTCTGGCGGGCAAACGCCAGCCACCCCTTTACCTCAGGGTCGAGGGCCTTCTCCCGTTCCACATCGATGGGCACGTGGATGAGCGAGCAAGACGGGGCCACCATGAGGCGTTCGGCGCCCAGCGCCCGCCGCGCCCGCTCCAGCAGGGAGAGAGCCGAGGGGAGGTGGGTTCGCCACACGTTGCGCCCGTCCACGACGCCGAGCGAAAGCGACAGGTGGCCCGGTACGCCGGCCTGCAGGACCTGCTCCATCTGGTCAGGCGCCCGCACCAGGTCGAGGTGCAGGCCCGCCGCCGGCAACTGCAGCGCCGTCTCGAGGTTATCCCGCAGCCCCTCGAAGTAGGTGGCCACCAGGATGCCAAGCGCCCCCGGGTCGGCGCCGTCCTGGCGCCCGGCCGCCTCGGCCAGCGCCGCGTACGCCCGCCGCAGCGCGGCCCGTTCGGCGTCCCCAAGGTCGAGCGCGAGATACGGCTCGTCCATCTGCACCCACCGGGCGCCGGCAGCGCGCAGTTGCCCGAGAAGCTCCTGGTAGACGGGCAGCAGGCGGTCGAGCAGGGAGAGGCGGTCGAAGCCCGGCTGCCGGGCCTTGCCCAGCAGCAGGAAGCTCACCGGCCCCACCAGTACCGGGCGGGTCGCAACCCCCAGCGCCTGGGCCTCCCGAAACTCCTCCACCGGCTTGCGGGACGCGAGCGTGAAGCGCTGGCCGGGCCACAGCTCCGGGACGATGTAGTGGTAGTTGGTGTCGAACCACTTGGTCATCTCCATCGCCCGGATGCCGCTCTGGCCATCATCCTGCGCGCCCCGGCCAGGTCCTGCGCTTTGCCCGGCGCCGGCGCCGTCGCCGCCTTGCGAACCCCGCGCCATGGCGAAGTACGTGCGCAGCGGCACCGGCCCGCCCTGCCAGCCGAACCGCTCCGGCACCGCCCCCACAAGGCAGGCCGCGTCCAGCACGTGGTCGTAAAACGAAAAGTCGTTGGACGGGATGACCTCGATGCCCGCCTCCCGCTGCATCATCCAGTGGCGGCGCCGGAGTTCGGCGCCTGTCGCAAGCAGCGCAGCTTCGTCGATGTCCCCCTGCCAGTAGGCCTCGGTGGCCCGCTTCAGCTCCCGGTTCGCCCCGATGCGGGGGAACCCCAGGTTGGTTGCCAGTGCCATGCTGCCGTCACCCTCCCGTCGGCCCGCCGGCCGTGCTGCCTGCGCCCTGCTTACGCCGGCGCTCCTTCCTCAAA
>JBFMCJ010000415.1 GCA_040754675.1 Bacillota bacterium | reverse complement strand
GCTCCGGGGCCCTGGCGTAGTCAATCCGCAGATCGAAACCCGCCCGGTCGTAGAGGTCGGCAAGCAGTAGCCCCAAGCGGATGGTGGGTTCGGGTTCGCTCGGGTCCAGGGGCAGGGGGAACTCGGGGATCGGCTGCCTCACCGAAAAAGCGTACAGCCGAGCCTTCGGCCGCTCCCGGGAACGGCTGACGAGGATGCGGTAATGAGCGCCACGGGGCTCCGGGGTCATGGGCATCGCACCGTACGCCCGGAGCAGGTCGATTTCAACGAGGTGGATTTGGCTGGCAAGCACCTGGGCCCGCTTGGACTCGTAGGCAGTCCGGGCTTCGTCCGGGCGCTTGCTGTCGGGTGACAGGATCTCGATGACGGTGACCGGTTCGTCGGTTCCGGGGCGGCGGCTCTCGATGTATCGCTCGTGAATCTCCACAGGAACCCGCACGAATACCGTTTACGCTCCGTCTGGTGAGCAGGCGTCCTTACCCGCCGCGTATACGGCAGCCGCTTCTGAGGCCCGACCGGGCCCGGCACGTCCTACGCCCAGATCGGGGTAGCCCACGAAAAACGGGTCATCGTCCGTGGTGAAATACACCCGCTCCCTGGCTCAGGCGTCTTCGCCCTCGCGTTGAACCCTTCTGCCAGGTACAATGGGAGCGGGCCAGGGAGCCGGCCGCTGCAGCGGGAAGAGGTGAAGGTGCTCCAGGGGCCTCCGGCAGGTGAGCCGTAAGCTGTCGCCAGGGGTGGTGAAGCGATGAAGCGGCCACGGCTGCACCAGGCTGACAGGCCAAACCTGGCTGACGTGCTGAGCGTCAAGCTGCTCCAGGAGATGGCGGGAGCCGGAGCGTTCGAGCGGGGTAAGGCGTACTTCGACCAGGGCCGCGTGGTATCGCTCGACGTTGACCGGTGGCTTGCGACCGCACAGGTTGAAGGGAACGAGCTTTATCGGGTCCGCCTGTGGGTAGATGGCACGCTGCTGCAGTTCCACTGCACGTGTCCCGCGTACGAGGACGGGTGGTTCTGCAAACATTGCGTGGCCGCGGGGCTTGCCGTCATGGAACAGGGTCAGAACGCGGAGGTCACGGCTGACCGGGTTCCCCGGGGAGGTGGTGAGAGGCAGTCTGAAAAAAGGAACGACCCCGTCGACCTGCCCGACGTGGCCGCCTACCTTTCCGGATTGGACAAAACCCGGCTCGTCGACCTGATCCTGACGGTCGCCCTGCGTGACGGTCACCTGTTGCGCCAACTGCGGTTCGAGGCCTCCCGGCAGTTGCTGCCTCAACGGGTCGCTGCAACGCTCCACCGGGCCGTCGACGAACTGTTCGGTCCCTACCCCGGACGGGGGGACGCCTCGGCGACCGACCTGGCGCGGCAGCTGGGCCATCTCGTTGATGAGATGACCAGGCTGTGCGACGAGGATCACGCGGGCGTGGTCATCGAGGTGGCAGAGCGGGCCCTGCGGGATAGCGAGCGCGCCCTCGAATACGTCGACGATTCCGACGGCGTCCTGGGCGACGAACTCGACCGCCTCCAGCGGATCCACCACACGGCATGCATGATCGCCCGGCCGGATCCGGTCCAGCTTGCCCGGCGCCTGTTCGAGGGGGCGATGCGAGGCGGTGGTTACACGGCATTCGGCTCGCCGAAGGCGTACGCGGACGTGCTCGGCGAGGCCGGCCTGGAGGAGTATCAGCGTCTCGCGAGGGTGCAGTGGGAGCAGGTGCCGGCCTTGGGGCCCGGGGATAAAGACGTCGCCGGCTTCCCCGACCGGTATCGGCTCGTCACCGTCATGGAAGAACTGGCCGAGCTTTCGGGCGACATCGAGGCGCTCGTGGCGGTGAAGCGCCGGGATCTGTCGACTCCCGCCCGCTATCTCAACATAGCCGAAACTTACCGGCATGCGGGGCGTCCGGAAAAGGCCCTGGAGTGGGCGGAAGCCGGCCTCAGGACGTTTGGCAAGGATTGGCGCCTGCGAGACTTCGTGGCGGACGAGTATCACCGCTTGGGGCGGCACGATGACGCTGTGGCCCTGGTGTGGGCGGCGTTTGCCGAGACGCCGGGATTCAGGGCCTATCAAGAACTCCGCAAGCATGCGGAGAGGGGCGGGCAATGGTTTGAGTGGCGAGACCGGGCGCTGAAGGTTGCTCGGGAGAGGTTGGGTGCGGCTGACGGCGCCGGGGCGCGTCGGCGGGTGGCTTTCGATGCAGGGTGGCCGGTGTTTACCGATTCCTGGGGCGGGAGTGTGGAGTTGGTCCGCATCCTGCTGGCGGAGGGGCTCGTGGAGGAAGCCTGGGAGCGGGCACGGCGGGACGCGTGTCCCCAGGGACTGTGGCTCGAACTGGCGTCCCGGCGAGAACGTGAGCATCCCGGTGATGCGGTGAAGGTCTACCAGGCGTGTGCGGAGCTGCTGATCGCGCAAACGCATAACGCGGCCTATGAAGAGGCCGCCGAACTGGTGAAACGGATACGGGGGCTCATGGGGCGGATGGGACGGGAGGAGGACTTCAGGGAGTATTTGACGGCACTGCGGGCGAGCCACGGGCGCAAGCGCAATCTGAGGAGGCTGCTGCCAGAGCGCTGAACGGGCCGGGCGCCACGGATAGGGTGGAGGAGGATGGGGCGTTCTGCGTTTCGCCGGACGGTGATACAGGCGTTGCGCCGCCTGGAAGGGCCGGTGACGCTGGATGAGTTCGCCGACGCGGTTGCCCGCGCCCGGCACCTGAAGATCCGGTCAGGCCGAGGGAGTCTGGAGGAGGTACGGTCAGCCGTCCTGGCGGTACTGCAGGAGACCGGGTGGGACTGGCTCGTTTTCGGCGACGCGGTCGTGCCAGGCTGGGTCATGCTGGAGGGTGTCCGGGTCCGGCTGGAGCTAACCCAGCGAGACGCCGCCACCGGGCTCGTCAGCCTCGATCGGCTGCGGCCGTTCCTGATGGCCTTTGCACCGGATGACATGGGGGCGCCGCCGATGGTCTCCTTCCGCACCCCCGACGGCGAGCCGGTCCGGATCCTCTCGGTGACGGAGGCGGCGTTGGCTCAGGCGGCCGCCACGCGGGAGGCGTGGCTTGATAGCATGCCGGCCTCCTCCCGGTGGCCGGCGGGCTTCAGGAGCAAGGGGGTGACACCGTGGGAACGGGGAGAACCGCAGGCAGGGGCCCTCTCGGTGCGCTCCCTGCTGAACCCCGGGCAAAGGCCCTATCCAGGGGATTCCATCCTGGTCACGCTGCACCCGTCGACGGACTCGGTCGTGCTCGAGCTGGAGAGGGCGGCGCGCAGGCGCCCCGAAGGCTTCACGTACGGCGCGCAGTGGCTGGATGCGCTGGCGCAATGGATTGGCCGGACCGGGCTCGATCGCTTCGGGCGAGCGGTCCTGCACACCCTGCCCGTCATGGCGTGGGCGCGCTCGTACCCGGCCGGAGACCTGGAGCAGCTTGCCTACTGCGATCAGCGGGTCGTGGTGCTGGAGGGGCTTCGGGGCGACCGGTACGTGGCGCAGCCGGCGTTGTGCCGGTTGGGGGAGAGCGTGGATCATCGGGTCCTGGTGGACGTGAAGGGTTTTGAAGATAGCCTGGCCACGAACGACGACCAGCCGGGGTTGCCGGCGGAGGTCTTGAGGCGGTCAAAGAAGGGACAGGGGACGCGGCGGCGGGCAGGGTACGGGCAGACCTCCGGCAGGCGGTGGGCACCG
>JBFMCJ010000414.1 GCA_040754675.1 Bacillota bacterium | reverse complement strand
GAGGCAGCCGCCCCTTTTGCCGTGATGGGCCCGTCCTTTTCCCGCCCGGCCTCTTTGAGCCACTGCCTTGCCGCCATCAGCACCGGGTCCCACACGGGCGCAAACGGCGGGGCGTAACTGAGATCGAGTTCCGCCACCTCGTCCGCGGGCATCCCGGCGGTGATGGCCACGGCCAGGACATCGGTTCGTTTGGCCACGGCGCCCGCCGGCCCGAAGAGCTGCGCTCCCAAGAGCCTGCCGGTCTTGCGGTCACCCACGAGCCACACGTGAACCGGCCCCGCGCCCGGGTAGTAGTGAGCCCGGCTCCCGTGGCGCACGTAAGCCATCACCGGGTCGAACCCCGCCTCTTTGGCCTCCTGCTCGGTGACGCCCGTGCGCCCCACCTCGACGTCGAACGCCCGCAGTCCGGCCGTCCCGACGATCCCCCGGAAGACGGTATCCCCACCCGCGGCGTTCTCCCCGGCGACGCGGCCCATCTTGTTGGAGGTCGTGCCGAGCGGGGTCCAGGTCGGGCGCCGGAGCACGCGGTGCCAGGTCTCCACCCCGTCGCCGGCGGCGTAGATGCCGGGCACGTTGGTCCTGAGGTGGTCATCCACGGCCACTGCACCCGTCGGCCCCAGCCGGATACCCGCTCCGTTGGCCAGTTCCACCTGCGGGCGGATGCCTGTCCCGAGCAGCACCACGTCGGCGGGAAGTACGCGGCCCGATGCGGTCTTTACCGCGGCCACGGGCCCATCCTCTCCTGGCCCTTCGATGGAGACAACGCGCTCGCCCGTGCGGATCTCCACGCCGTTTCGCACAAGCTCGCTTTCCACCAGCGCCGCCAGCGCCGGGTGGTACCCGGGCAACACCTGTGGCATCATCTCGACGAGCGCCACCTCGAACCCCAGGTGCCTGAAGCTTTCGGCGGCCTCCAGGCCGATGGGGCCGGCTCCCACGAGAACGGCGCGGGGCGGCCGGCCCCCTGCGGCGCCCGGCGCGGTAAGCTTTTCGACGCGGCGGCGCAGCGCCATGCCGTCTTCCAGCACCCGCAGCACGAAGACGCCGGGCCGGTTGACCCCGGGCACGCGGGGACGTACGGCGTAGGCACCGGTGGCAAGGACCAAGGCGTCGTACCCGAACTCGAGCTCCGCCCCGTCCGCAAGCCGGCGCACCGTGACCCGCCCATCCCGGGGGAAGATACCGGTTACCTGGTGCCCGACGAACACGTCAATATCGCGCTTCTCCTTGAAGAACCGGGGCGGGTAGACCACCAGGTCTTCGGCGTTGCCCACCAGCCCCCCGATGTAGTAAGGCAGGCCGCACGAGCCGAACGAGACGTATCCCGTGCGCTCAAAAACCAGGATCTCCAGGTGCGGATCGAGCCGGCGGGCGCGGGAGGCGGCGCTCATGCCGGCCGCTACCCCGCCCACCACGATCAGCCGCCGCCTCCAAGCCATCCCTCTTCCTCTTTCCAGCTTTCCGGCCCCGGCGCCACCTTCAGTGGCCGTGCCCGTCGTGATCGTGGTGGTGATGGTGCTCCCCGTCTTCGCCCTGCGCGGCCGCACCCCAAGGGTCCTCGGGCGACTCCCCCATGCCGACCGCCGCCAGCACGTACTGCAGCATCACGGCCTCGGGAACGGCGCCCTCGACCTCCTCCTTGTCGTTGATGACCGTCTTGGGGACCCCGTAGACCCCGTACCGGTCGGCCAGTTCGGGGAACTCCAGCGCCTCCACCATGTCGGCCCGGATGAACGGGCTCTCCATGGCGAACTGATGCGCGAGCCGCACGGCCTTCGGGCAGTACGGGCACGTCGGCGTGACGAAGACCTGGATGTGAACCGGCTCGGAGACCTGGCTCAGCCTCTCCCGGGTCGCGTCAGAAAGCCGCGTCTTCTCGTTGGAGATGTCCACCAGGTCCTCGACGAGGCTGCCGAACTCGTACCCCGCCGGGATACCGAAATACCTGGCGCGGGTATCGGTGCCGTCCTCTCGCAGCAGCACCAGCGCCGGCACCTTGTCCACGTCGTAAAGCTGCGCCTTTTCCGGCGACTCGCCGATATCCACGACCTCGTACTCGACACGGTCGCTCAGGCCTGCCAGTTCCTGGATGAGCTCCACCGTCTGGCCGCAGTACTGGCAGGCGCCCTTACCGTCCTTGCCGTCGGTAAAAACGAGCACCTTTGCCTTCTTCGGTACCTTGGCGAACAGGGTCTGAAGGTACGACCGGTCCTTAGCCGAAAGCAGTGCCAAGCCGCATTCCTCCTTTTGTGCCCCTACCGGGCGTCTCTCCCTCGCGGACGCCTGGCGGTGCCACAGCCGAGGAGTCCTACCATACCCGGTATGGTATGCGCTCACAGGCAGCATAATCCCGCCAGGAGGGTCTGTCAATACGCCAGGGCAAATGCCTGGGAAATCATGGCCTCACGGCGCGGGCGCGGTGTCGGCCCGGCCGCTCAGCGCCGCGCGGACGGTCCAAGGCCGCAGCCACGCCCACGCCAGCAGGGCGGCAAGCCCGCCGACCGCCGCCGCAGCCGGCACGCCGAAGCGGTCCGCCAGGTCCCCCACCACCAGGCTGCCGATGGGCGTGACGCCCACCAGCACCAGGGTGAAGGTGCTCATGACCCGGCCCCGCATCTCCTCGGCGCTGCTGAGCTGCACCAGGGCGTTGGTGCTGACCGAGAGGCTGACCATCCCCCAGCCCGCGACACCCAGCAGCACGACGGCCAGCGCGTAGGACCGGTTCACGGCCAGCCCCAGCAGGGCGAGCCCCAGTGCCACCACTCCCAGCGACCGGCGCCACGGGGGAGGCTCTGCTCCCCGGGTGCTGGCCACCCCGGCGGCCGCCACCAGCGCGCCGGCACCCAGGCTGGACATGAGAAGCCCGTAGCCGGAGGCGCCCTGGCCAAGCGCCCGTTGCGCGTAGACGGGCACGAGGACCTGGAAGTTCATGGAGAAGAGGCTCACGATCCCGAGGAGCAGGAGCGACTGCCTGATGGGCCAAGAATCCCAGACGTACCGCACGCCCTCGACCACCGGCCGCCCGATGCGCCTGGGATCGCGGGGGAGCCTGCTGGCCCGGGGCGCCGGAGCCTGTTCGCTGTCACGCGGCACCCGCATGGTGGCGAGCACCCCGATGACCGGCACGAACGACAGAGCATTGAGCAGAAACGCCGGGCCGGACCCGATGGAGGCCACCACGGCGCCGGCCACCCCCGGCCCCACGATCCGCGCCACGTTGAAGATGGTGGAGTGCAGCCCGATCGCGCTGGCCAGGGCATGGCGGGGAACCATGTCGCCGAGGAACGTGTTGCGCCCCGGCATGTCCAGCGTGTTGAAGATGCCGTAGATGCCGGCGATGGCGACCACGTGCCAGTAGCGCACGCGGCCGCTCACGGTCAACAGCCCGAGCACCGTTGCGCTGGCGGCCAGCGCCGACTGGGTCACGATCAGCAGCCGGCGCCGGTTGACGTGATCGGCCACAGCTCCGGCGAACAGTGACAGCATAAGCACCGGAAGCGACTGCACCGCCGAGACGGTGCCCAGCAGTACCGCCGAGCCGGTGAGCTGCAGGACCAGCCACGCCTGCGCGGCCCCCTGCATCCAGGTGCCGACCAGGGAGACGCCCTGAGCCGCCAGATAGCGCCTGAAGGCGGGGCACTCCAGGGCCCCTACCCTCAGGCGCGCAAGTCGCCCCCCC
>JBFMCJ010000413.1 GCA_040754675.1 Bacillota bacterium | reverse complement strand
TTATCAGTCCGTTCAGCCTTTCCATGATACGACCGATCTCGGCCTTGGCCCGCTCGGTGCTCTCGTCCACGAGATAGGCGCAGTTTTCCAGGCTGAGTCCGATGGCATATATGGACTGGATAACCCCGTCGTGCAGGTCACGGCCAATCCTCTCGCGTTCCTGATAGACGGCCTGTCTCCTCTCTGCTTCATCCAGCCTACGCCGCACTTCAACATCGAAGATTTCCAGGGTCCTGATAACGAAGAACGCCATCGCCAACCCACACAACGCCCGGAACACTTGTATGGGAACACCGGTGGTGGCGAAGAAGGATTCTGTGTTGATGAGGGAGGCCGGAGGAAAGGGGGCGGGTGGCACTACCAGGCCGCCGGAGAATGCGTAAATGGCAAACACCACGGCCGCCCGCACCAGGTTTCCGGTAATCCGGGGGATGTTGAGCATTCCCACCTCCCGGCGCTGTGCTACAAGGCCGGCGGAGCTCAGCACCGCTCCGGGCAAGCCCAGCAGATAACGTGCCCACGTCTCGCTGGTCTGAAGCCACCACTCCGTGCCTGAACCGGTAAGGAGCCTGAACAGCAAGAAATTGGTAAACCAGATGGCAAAAACCGGTAGTGGAATCCACTGCAAAAGACGCGCCCTGGGCGACGAAGAGGCCAGGAGACGAGACCCGAACATGAACAGGAACAGGTAAGATGTGGCGACGAGGCAAAGGTCAAGAACACGAAGCCCGATCACCGTAATCGAGGAAGCGTACTCGGCGTGCAGTGGGATGAATACGAATCCCCACTCCGCCAACCCGTGCAGTAAGCCGAAGACCCCCAGGAACCTCAGGCTTTGGGCCAGGCGGAAGGCGCTGTAATGGAAGGAGCGTTCCTCCAGAAGGACTGCAAACCCCATGAGAAAGAACGTCAGGCCATAGGCGAAGTACAGCGCCGCGAAGTTAAGTCTGAAAAACGAGTACAGTTCGAGGGTAACCTGTGTCACGGCAGCCGCTCCTGGCCGGTCTGCAACCCCAACTACTACACTACTACATTATACCGTACTGTCGCACATCCCAGGTAAGCTCGGGCCTGGCGTCCAAGGAGACACCTGCTGTCGGGGGACCACGAGGGCAGGCGCAGTAGCGCAGTAATCAGTGGTACTGGTGGCAGCAGGGCACAACAACCTCGTGGCAGGCGTGTTGGTAGCTCGAGCCGGCTGGAAGACAGTCATCCTGGAACAGGCAGGCCCTCGGGCGTGTCTCCCGGCGCTCCCGGGAGGTGGCGACCATCAAATAATCTGAGCTGCGGCACCCTCGAGGAGGAACTCCAGATGCGCTTCCACTTCCTGAGTGCGCGTGACCACCTCCGGGTGTATTCGTCGAGCTACGGTTGCGGCATGCTCTCACGCGCGAAAGCGCAGGCCGAAGTCCGGGCCTTTACCGGACACGGCCAACGGATCCTCGGCTCGCTGCCTCACCCGCTCCGCCACGACCCGCAGGACACACTGAGCCGACCGCCAATCCGATGCCGGGGCCCAGCGATGACTCGTGCTTTCCACATCTCTCCTCCACGCGGAGGTCGGCATCTGGTGCCCGCCACGTCCAGCGCCTGCTCCCTTATTTCGGAATGGCGGAACCAAATTCCGTCCGAGCACACATACGACCCTTAGGCCATTAGACCCTCTTTTGGCCAGAGCAAGTCAATACGCGCGGGCAGGCTCGCCTGGGGCCGGCCACGCTTCCCGGTGGAGACAAACCCGATGCGGGTCATCCAACACGGCCAGTACCGACCTGACGGTACCTCCCCCGGGGAGCACGAGGTCCGGTGCGATCTCGGCCAGAGGCACCAGTACAAACGCGCGCTTACGCAGCTCGGGATGGGGAATGACCAGATCCGGCGTGGATATCTGAAAATGACCGAACAGCAGTACATCTATGTCGATGGGGCGTGGTCCCCAGCGTACCCCCCGCTTCCTGCCCAAGTCGGCCTCGATCTGCTTGCAGATACCGAGCAGCTCCAGAGGAGACAGGGACGTTTCCGCCTCCAGGACCGCATTCAGGTACCAGGGTTGTCCTGCCGGGCCCACCGGTTCCGTCTCGTAAAGGGAGGAACGCCTGAGCACCCGGATGGCAGGGTGGGCATCCAGCCTGGCCGCCGCCCGGGCCAGCATCTCCTCTCGATCTCCCAGGTTGGCCCCCAGGCCCAGGTAAACCACGGTCAACTCTATCTCCTCCTCCTCCTCCGCACGTCCACTGCCGCGTACTCCATGATCCCTCCCACCGGGGCCATCGGCTTCTTGACCCGAACCCGCACTGCCTCCACCGGGAAGCTGGCCAGGACTCGCTCAGCTATGGTCGTGGCCAGTGTCTCGATCAGGTCGAAGCGCTCACCTTCGACGACCCGCCTCACCGCCTCAAACACTCGGGAGTAGTCCACCGTGCAAGCCAGATCGTCACGCCTCCCCGCCCGGTCGAGATCCAGGTACAGGACCAGGTCAACGACAAACGGTTGTCCCGCCACTTTCTCCCCGGGCAAGACACCGTGGTAGCCATAAAAGGTCATGCCCTTGAGGATGATCCGGTCAGCCACCCCATTGCCCCCCGGCCGGACGGCGCACGATGGCGTCGGCCATTCGGGCTACCCGCACCATCTCTTTCACATCGTGCACCCGGACAATATCGGCTCCGTTCGCAATGCCCAGCGCCACCGCAGCAGCCGTGCCCTCCAGCCGCTCCTCGACCGGCAGGCCAAGCACGTCGCCCACGACCCTTTTCCGCGAGGGCCCGAGCAGAATAGGCCGGCCGAAGCTCCTCAGTTCGCGCAACTTGGCTATTATTTCCAGGTTGTGCTCGGCCTTCTTTCCAAACCCGATCCCCGGATCGATGATCACGAGATCCCGGGATATGCCCGCCCGTTCCGCCAAGTCCAGGCTCTCCCAGAAGAAGTCGCCCAGGGCATCCATCACCGACCTGTACTCCGGCCACTCCTTTCGGCGGTGCTCAGCGAGGCCGTGCATGATTACGACGGGTACCCCGAACTCGGCCACCACCCCGGCCATCTCGGGGTCCGCCCGCAGTCCCCCCACGTCATTGACTATGTGGGCCCCCAGGCGCAGGGCCTCCCTGGCCACCCTGGCTTTATACGTGTCCACCGATATGGGGACGGGCAGTTCCCTGACCAGGCGCTCGATGACCGGCAGAACCCGGTCCATTTCCTCCTGTTCCGACACAGGGGTTGATCCCGGACGCGTCGACTCCCCTCCCACGTCCACTATGTCTGCCCCCTGGGAGACCATCTCCCTTGCCCTGGCGACCGCAGCCTCCACATCCAAGTACAGCCCGCCGTCGGAGAACGAATCGGGAGTGACGTTCAGGATACCCATGACAAGGGTCCTGGCCCCCAACTCGAGGGTGTGGGGTCCACACTCCAGCCGCCAGCGCCCCTCGCTTTCCCAGCACGCCAGGACCGCCTCCAGCTGCCTCCCCAGCTCGGCCAGGCCAAAGGGCTGCATCTTCAACTTGCTCACCAGCAGGCGGTACTGGCGCAGGGTGCCCATCAGCAAGACGTCCGTCCGCTCCACCGACCAGTCCGCCGCGCCGTGCGCCACTGCCGCTTCCCCGCCCCGGGCCAGCATCTCCTGCTTCAGCACGTTGGCGGCCTTCGGGGTAAGCCCCTCCACTTTGACTACCCGGTGAACGGC
>JBFMCJ010000412.1 GCA_040754675.1 Bacillota bacterium | reverse complement strand
ATCGCCCAGCAGCGCCTGGCCGTCGACCGTCTGCCACCCATCCACGTGGTCCTCACTCCCTCCGGGAAGTACCTGCTCGTCGACGGTAACCACCGCTTGGCCGCCCACCAGCTGGAAGGCAGGACGTCCATCAAGGCCGTCATCCGCACCGACCTCCTCACCCGCCGGGACGTTTTGCTCGAGGCCCTCCGCCTCAACGCCACCCACGGGACGCAACTCTCGGGCAAGGACAAGGAGCGGCTGGCCAGGCGGCTGTTCGGCGAGTACTCCGTCGAGGAAATGGCAGACCTCCTTTCCGTAAGCCCCCGGACGGTGAGGGAGTGGACCCGGCAGGAGAGGCAGGTCGCCTCACGGTTCCTGTGGAGCCAGTCGGAAACCTCGCGGTCAATGGTGAGATCGTGGTTCCGAGGCGAGGGGTAGGCCCGCTCCACATTCAGCAGGCGAAGTAGCAGGCCCCAGGACCCCCACACCCCGCCGTCTTCGCGGTGCAGCTTCGCCCACCGCTCCCAGTTCTCCCTCCCTGGGCCAGCCTCATCGCGGGCAGCGAGGGGGCTAGCGCCGCAACCGGTAACCGCGCCCGAGAGCAGTTCATCAGACACCCTCATTAGCCACACCCTCTAGACCCTACACGAGACTCCACACGAGACACCGCACGAGACTCTCCCCGTGGCGCGGCACGAGACGCGAACCGTGACTGTTCACGGGACGGCAAGCGGGACTCGGTGCGGGACGGCACATGAGACAGGGGCCCAGTCCCGCACTGCGTCTCGTGCTGTGTCCCACGTGCCCGCTTCGCCGTCTCCGCTGGCGTCCCGTCTCGCATCTCGCAAAGTCACGTCCGGCGTCCCGTCTGACGTCGCAGGTCCGCACGCTGCCCCATCCGCCCTTGACCGGGACGCTAGGCAGGACGGCCACCGGGACACGCACCAGGACGCAGTCTCTCTGCCCGCGTCCCGCAAAGTCTGTGGCCGCGTCCCGCAGCGAGTCTAGAACCGAAAGATGCAGCAGGTCAAGCTGGCACCTCTGTCACCGGCGGGAGCGAGGAGGCCACACGGTAGGGCAAGAACTACCGACGAGCAACGGGCCCCGAGTTCACGGCCAGGCAGCCTGTTGCACCGGCGTCCCCGACGTACGCTTAGTGGGTAGAACAACCAAGAGGAAGGAGGCGCGCATATGTTCACGCCAAGCAGAGCAGGACACGCACCCGGCCACCTGCGCGATGCCCTCTACGAGTGGCTGGAAACAGTCGCCCTCGAAACCGCCACCTTGGGCGACACGGTTCTGGTCGGGTGGGAAGAGACCCCGCGGACGGTAGACTGGCTCCTCCGACAACTGTGGAACTGCACTGACGCGGTGCCGTCGACCATCCGTGACCACGTTCTCGACCAGCTGGAACTCCTCGGCATCGTAGACTATGAAAAGGCCAAGGTTCTGCGCGCCAGCTGTAGTTGCGCCCAACTCGTGCGCCGCCTCAAGGCGGGCCTCGAACCGGCACCGCAGCAGCCAAAACAGGGGCAATCTCCGACCGCGGGCTCGCGTAGCAACCCGGTTCCCTAGTCCGCAATGTTGCAGGATCATGCCCGACGTACGCTTTCTCAATGGGGACGAACCACCAGACGCGCAGCGAGGGCAATACGATCTGGCCGGCAGCAATGCGGTGACGGGCGTGGAGGCTGCATTCTTGACCGGATCGACGTTCCGCGTTTCAAAGGGGGTGTCCAAGCGTGGCTACAAAGGATGATCCCATACTGCGGCTGAGGGCCTGGTTATCCGGATTGCCGGTAGGTCCTGACGGCACCATGCCTGCCGCTCGGCTGAACCAGTTGGAACACCTCTTGGCCGCCGCGTGGCCTCATCTGCAAGGCAGCGAACACCGGGGCATGGAAGCATACAAATTGCTGGGTCGGCTGGAGGATGTGCGCTGGAACCCGCCCCTACTCACGTTTGCGATAGAGCGCCACGGGCCCACAGCTCTTGGGTCGACCCGCGCCATCGTCCAGTATTGGCAGGTCGACTTGGACAAGCGAGAGGCCGTTATTACCGACGAACGACCGAGACAGGTGTATCCCATGGCGCCCCGACTGGACGTGCGCAAACTGGCACAAGACCTGGCTCAAGCCGTCTTGGAAGGCCGAAAGGACGATCCACGCCTCCATTGGAAAGGAACCAACCGAGTCCGGATCATAGCCACAGAGGTGCTACCGGACGCGTTTCAGCAGACGCAAGCCGGTAGGCGGAGGAGGCTGTGGAAGGCCCTGGAGGAAATGTTGGGGCCGCACGGCTGGCGACGCGACGCCTCAGTGGGAGGCTTGTTCATCCGTCAAAGCTGTGACCAGAACTGACCCAACGATACCCACCCTGCAGCCGAAGCCCTTCACCCCGACCTGCCCTCGCCGGGGAACGCATCTGCCCCCTCGACAACGGCGGCGCCCTCTCGCTGACCTCCAGGATCACCACCGGACGTCTCTCAACGTGATGCCACCTCAGCCGACCCAGCACACCTTCCGTATCCCCGACCCCCCGCTGGCTTCACCCCGACGTCATAGGCTCCTCGTCATCTGGCAGGCGAGGTCGTACAGGGCGCTCGGGATCTACTTCGCACGCGACCCGGACGACCCGGACAGGGGTGGCCGTACTGGATAGGGGAGGAGGTGCGTGGGCCGGGGAGGTGAGGAGGAGGGGTGGGGGCAAGAAGAAAGGCGCACCGCAAGGGTGCCCCACCCGCATCTCGCGCCGCTAGTCGGCCGCCGCCTCCACGGCGACGCCCAGCGCCTGCCGCAGGTACTCGAGCGCCTTCTCGAGCAACTCGTCGCCCTTCTTGCGCCCAGCATCCCGCGGCGCAGCCTCATTCATGGCCCGGGCGGTCGCCTCGTCCAGGACACCGGTAGCCGGCAGTCCGTGCTCCCTCTGAAAGACGGACACCTGGGCCGAAGTGTTGCGGCCGTAAATCCCGTCGGACTCCCCGACCGGGTAGCCCAGCCACTTGAGCAGTTCCTGCGCCGCCAGCACATCCAGCCCCACGGTGAGCACCTTCAAAGGTCTCCGCCAGGAGAACTTCGGCCTCGGCCCCCTATCTTCCTCCTGCACCAGAATTTGGGGCTTCAGGGGATTCCCCTCGATGACGTGCCCGTTGGGCGTCAGGTACCTGGCGGTGGTCAGCCGCACCGCGCTCCCTCCGCTCAGGGGAATCACCGCCTGCACCGACCCCTTCCCGAAGGTGGGGGAACCCACCAGCACCGCCTTACAACGGTCCACCAGCGCCCCCGCCAGGATCTCCGACGCGCTGGCCGTCCCCTTATTCACCAGCACGACGATGGGCAGCCCCAGCCCCGGTCCCTCCGCCTTCACCACCTGGCTGGACTGCTTGCCGATGATGTGGACCACCGGCCCCGCCGGCACCACCTGCCGCGCCACCGCCACCGCCTCATCGACGAGGCCGCCCCCGTTATCCCGCAAATCCAGCACCAGCGCCCGCAGCTCCCCCTGCTTCCTCAACTCCTCCAGCGCCCCCGCAAACTGCTCCGCCGACCCCTCCCGGAACGACACAATGCGCACATACCCGACCCCATCCCCCAGCATCCTGCTCTCCACGCTGGGGATGACGATCTTCTCCCTCACCACCACTATCTCCCGCGGCTCATCCCACCCCTCCCGCATCACCAGCAGCCTCACCGGCGTCCCCGCCGGCCCCC
>JBFMCJ010000411.1 GCA_040754675.1 Bacillota bacterium | reverse complement strand
CAGCGGTCGTCAGGCCCTCGCGCTCGCCGGCGTCGATCTGGGCCTGGCGCACCCAGTGGCGCAGGGACTCCGTGGAGACCCCGAGGTCGGCGGCGATCGCCTTCTGCGTCTTGCCGGAGGTCCGCACCAGCCACACGGCCTCGGCGCGAAACTCCGGCGGGTAGGGCGGTCGGGTTGGTGGCACGGGACACCCTGCTTGTTGGGGCTCCGCCCCAAGTGTGCAGGTGTCCACGGAATCGGGTCAACCCCACTGTCCCGGTAGCCCGTTTCGCCACTTGGTCGATAGCGCTCTCGGCCGCGCAGGCCCAGGCGGTGATTTGTCATAGCGGTCGTGCCATGATGCCGCCGGGAAGGTGCAGCTACCGGAGGGTAGGAGACAACTCCCGGAGGGTAGGAGAATGAGCGACCCATCGCTTTCGGAGGAAATCCGCCGCGAAGTCGCCCGACTCGCGCCGCGAGACCAGCGGCGCGTGTTGGAGTTCATCCGGGGCCTGACGCCCTCGCGAGCCAACGGAACCCCAGGTCGAGCCTTGGTTCGGTTTGCAGGTACACTCCCTCCCGCTGAGGCTGACGCCATGCTAAGAGCCATCGACGAGGGCTGCGAACGAATCGATGCCCGTGACTGGTAAGGTCTTACTTGATACGAGCGTCGTCGTTACGCTCCTTCGGGGAGACGCGGCGGTACGTCGGTTTGTGGAACAAGCGGCGGAGGTTTTCCTGCCGTGCATTGTTGCCGGCGAGCTGTTCTACGGAGCTCGTCAGTCTCGAAATGAGCGGTCGAGCCTGGCGGCGGTTGAGAAGTTTCTCGATGAAGTCACAGTCTTGGACTGTGACGTTGGCACAGCAAGAGAGTATGGGGCTATCAAGGCAGCATATTGACCTGCTTACGACCGAAGCGTGGACAGCGGAAGAAGGAGTTTCCGGATCCTAAGACGTTGCCTGGTGGTACCGGGCCGCCGGGATCGCCCGCATCTCGGGACACCATGCCTCCCGCCCGGGGGGCCTCAGGGCTATCAGAAGTCTTGGGCGATCACCTCGCGTACCTTGGCTGCCAGTTCAGTTCAGATCTGGGAAGAGGCCGCCGCCCGAGCCGTATTACCCCCGGCCCCCCTTTTTTTGTGGCCCGAAACGACGGGCTTGGAAGGCCTCAGTGAGTCGCTCCAAATGAAGCGCAGGGGCAACCAGGTCTACTACTACGCTGCGGAGTGCAAGCGGGTCAACGGCAAGCCTCGCATCGTCTGGCAGAAGTACCTGGGCAATTGGACGACATCGTTCGCCGGCCCGACAGCGGGCAAGCGTTCAACCCGTCCTCGGGGGAGATCTTCTCTTTCGGCTCGGTGGCGGCGCTGTGGAGCATCACTCGCCGGCTGCGGCTGACGGAGATCATCGACCGGGTGGTCCCCAAGCGGGAACAGGGCCCATCCGTCGGTGCGCACATGCTGATCGCTGCGATCAACCGGACCGTGGAGCCCACGAGCATCAACGCCAGATGGGGGAGTGGTTCGAAAGCACCGCCTTGCGGCGGCTGTTGCCGCATATCCAGGCCCGGCATCTCTCCAGCCAACGGTTCTGGGACCATATGGAGCGGCTCGAACGGGAGCACATCTTGGAAATTGAACGGACCCTGGTGGAGCACATGGTCCGAGAATTCCAGCTGGATCTCAGAGCCGTGGTCTACGATACCACCAACTTCATCAGCTACATCGACACCGCCAATGCGGCGGAACTGCCGCAACGGGGCGCCAGCAAGGCCAAGGGCTTTGACCTGAAGCAGGTGGGGCTGGCGCTGTTGGTGGCGTCGGATTTTCACGTGCCGCTGATCCTGGACAAGGGGAACAACTCGGAGAGCAACCAGCACAAGCTCTCCGGAAGCGGCTATCACTTCGTCGGCTCGCTGGTCCCCTCGCACCACCCGGAGCTGCTGCGGGTGCCCAAGAGCCACTACCAGCCTCTGCGGGCCCCTGAGCCGGGTACCAGGCCTGCCGGACCCAAAAGGAGGTCTTCGGATGGCCTGCCGGAGTTGCATTTCGAGTTGGACCAGGAAGCGCTGCACCAGCTGGCCCGGGAGCGGTTTGGGAAGACGATCCTCTTCACCGACCAGCATGATTGGAGCAATGAGCGGATCCTGGCCGCCTAGCGCGGCCAGGATCAGGTGGAGCACGCCTTTCGTCAGATGAAGGACCCGCAGTTCGTCAGCTGGCGGCCGATGTTTCACTGGACCGACTCGAAGATCCGCGTGCACGCCTTTTACTGCGTGCTGGCGCCGATGCTGGCCTCGCTCTTGTTGCGGGAGGTGCACCGGCGCGCACAGGAGCGGGGGCTCCCCGTGCCAGCCCACAGCATCCCCGACCTCCTGCAGACGCTGGGGGCGATCCGGGAGGTGGCGCACCTGTACCCGCCGGAGGCGCGCACGCCAGCACACATCACCTTGTCCGAACGCACCGCGGTCCAGCAACAGCTCTTCGACCTCCTCGACCTGGGCAGCCTGGCCCCATACCAGGCGTGGTGGGCGAACTGCCGGAAGCAACACAGAATCGACCCTCAGGGGGAGGTCTCCAGGTGAGCGAGGTCGAGCAGCTGCTTGAACCGGCTCACAGGGGATGTTAGCCTTGGGACGGAATGAAACGTACTTACTGTTAGCTTACCGTAATTGCCCAGGGGTCTTTGTCGGAGGGGGATTGGTTGATGGAATGGATCAAGGCGCTGCAGGCGGTTATGGGCGGGCCCTTCTGGGATGGGTTCTGGGTGACCATGAGCAAAATCTATTCGGAGAACGTCATGCTGGCTCTGCTGGTGATAGTGTACTGGGTCTCCAACCGCTCCTACAAACGGTATTTCGTCACGCTTGTCATAGGTCAGCTGTGGGTGGTGGCCGGGCTGAAGGGGCTGATTGGCATCCAGCGGCCGCCCATGGACACCGGCATTCGGGTGATCCAGGTCGACACCGGCGGCGCCTTCTCCACGCCCAGCGGGCATGCGACGGGCAGCGCGAGCGTCTTCTCCTCCCTGGCCCTGGGTATCCGGCGGCGGTGGTTCGCCGCCCTCGCCATCCTGGTGATTCTACTCGTGGGAACGTCGCGGCTCTACCTCGGGGTCCACTACCCCACCGACCTGCTTTTCGGGTGGGCGCTGGGCCTGCTCCTGGCGGTGGGTCTGTACTACGCGTGGCGCCCTCTGGAGGCCGCCCTCGGCCGCCTGCCCTTCGGCGCGCAGCTGGCGCTGGCGCTGCTCGCTCCTACCGCACTGATGGCCCTTTGGGCAGGGATGCCGGTCATCGCCCGGGTGGGCCTGTCGGAGCAGTTCCCGACCATGGGCGCGCTGGCGGGCATCTGGGCCGGCGACCTGCTGGAGGAGCGGCTGGTGCGCGCGGAGCGTGCAGACGGGCTCGGGCGGCAGGTGCTCAACTGCCTGTACGGTCTGGTCCTTGTGTTCGCGGTGCGCTTTGCGCTGAAGGCAGTGATGCCGGCCGGGGAATGGGTAGACTTCATCCGGTACATCGGCGTCGGTCTGACGGTAGCGCTGCTGGCTCCGTGGGTCTTCAGCAAGTTGCCTCTCCGCCCGGCGGGCAAGGCCGTCGCCTCCTGACGGGCAGGATTTCATCGCTTGGAAGGGTCCACAAGGTCGTTAATAGCACGACCGAGCGGCGCGGGCACCGCTTCTGCCGCTAATGGCGAGCAGGTCCGAGACCACCGCGTCCATGCCG
>JBFMCJ010000410.1 GCA_040754675.1 Bacillota bacterium | reverse complement strand
TGGCCTGGGTGCGCGCCGGGAGCTATGACGGCCTGGTGCGGATGCTCCGGGATGGCCGCCTGGAGCCCGGGGCGCTGCTGGACTGGTTCGTCCCCAAGGTCTCGCGGTTCTTCCGCGACAGCGACCGGTTCGCCGAGCTGAAGCGGGTTCACCTTCCCCGCCTGGCCGATCTGGTGAGCGAGGGAGAGGTGCGCGTTTGGAGCGCCGGGTGCAGCCTGGGCGCGGAGGCCTACTCGGTGGCGATGCTGCTGGAGGACCTGGGGCTCCTGGGGGGCTACCGGGTGCTGGCGACCGACCTGAGCGAGGCGGCGCTGGAGGTGGCGCGGCGGGGCGTGTACGAGTTCGAGTACCTGCACGAGCTTTCCATCCGCCACTTCAACCGCTGGGTGCGGCCCGCGGGGGAGCTGTGGGCGGTGGACGGGCGGCTGAAGGAGAGGGTGGAGTTCCGCCGGCATGACCTTCTCTCGGACCGCTACCCGGAGGGGATGCACCTTTTGCTGTGCCGCAACGTGCTGGTCTACTTCGAGCCGGAGGTCCGCCGGCGCGTCCTGGCGCGCCTGGCCGGGTCGCTGGTCCCGGGCGGGGTGCTGTTCCTGGGGGCGGCGGACCCGGTGCCGGCCGCCGGCGAGGCGGGCCTGCGGTGCGTCTCGCCCTGCTTCTGCGTGAAAGGGCGGTGAGGGCGATGGCGTGCGGGACGGCTGGCGCTGTTCGGCGGAGGGGGAACACCGCGCTTGCCGCGGGCCTGTGCGCGGCCCTGCTGTGGCCACATGGGGTGGCGCGCGCTGCCGGAGGTGAGACCCTTCCTGGCGGCGAGGACGGGGGCTTTCTCGCCCTGCTGACCGTGCTGGCCGCCGCGCTCCTTGTGGAAGCCTGGTTGAACCGCAAGCACAGGGCTGCTTGCAGGGAGCTGGCCCGGTGGGCGCGGCGCGATCCTTCCTGGGAGCCCTGGAGGCTTGAGGAGTATGTGCGGAAGACATTTTCGTGGATACAGGAAGCCCGGCGGCGTCAAGATCTGGTGGCCCTGCAGGCACTTCTGCACCCTGACCTTTACCGCGAGTGGGAAGCGGAGATCGCGCAGATGCGCTCCGATGGCATGTCCGAGGTGGTCAAGGGCCCCAGGCTGCTCCGGGTGCGCATCGTGGGTGCGCGGGACTGCTGTGATGATGGCCGTGACTCCTTCACGGCGCTGGTGACCTTCTGGGGCGCCCGGTACCGGGTGGACAGCCGCGGCGTGGTCGTGGACCGCCACCCGCGGCCGTCCGAAGATGTGACCCGGCCGGATGTGCATGAGCAGTACTGGACGTACCAGCGCGACGGGGACCGCTGGCTGTTGCGGGACGTGGCGGGCGCGGACGGCGTGTTGCCCTTACTGATGGGCATGGACGCTTCGGCGGTGAGCGAGGAGGACGGGCGCCCGTCATGAGGGGAAGCAGGGCGGGCGTGGCTGCTGGCTGAATGCGTCCCGGTAGGCCGTCGTCCAGTATGCTCCCCGGCCCGTTGCGGAAGAGCGGATCAACCTCGGGACAGTCGCTTGCAGCGGCGAAGAGGTCGCCTGCCTGCGCGTTCGCGGACGACTTCGCCCGTGCCCGCGCGTTGGGTGGGGGCGGCGTATCCTGCGTGGCAGGGGCCCAGATCGGCGAGGGGGGCCTTGGCGCGGTGGCCGTTGAACGCATGGCGCGGGAGCGGGGCGGTGGCGTTCACCTGACGCCTCCGGGGGCATCGCTGCTCGGCCCGCGCGGGCTCGCCTTTTTGAGGACACGCCTTACTCGTCGCGGTGGGAGCGGAAAAGGGCCGGCTTGACATACCCTTTGCCGAGTTCCCTCGCGTGATCTGGACGTCGGGCGAGCCCTGCTCGCTCGGCCGTATGCTTGCGGGGATGGTCCAAGAAATGTTCGGGGTGACGTGCTCAATGTCCGGCGTGCGGGCGTAGCGGATCACGGGCGATATTGTCTCCTGGCTCTGTGCACGCCTGGAGCCCGTGGAGGACGACGAGTTTGCGGGGCTCGAACAGTTTGCCACGGAGGCAGATGACGAACTCCTCCGCCGACTCCTAGAATCCCTCTAGGCCCAGCCGATGCCGTGGGGTCCGCATGGTGTGGTGCGGGCGGGCGATATAGGCCCCTTAGCAATCTGTTGGTGCGGCAGTGGTGTCCCGTTCTTCCGGTGCTGCGGGGTAGGCTTTGCGCCAAGGGGGCAACGCAAGGGTGCCGACTGGCACTTCCTCCTGAAACGCGCCGGCTGTTGGTTTTGGAGGCATACTCAGACGACCGGAGGCAATCGCCTCTGGAGGTCCCGGAGGCGTTTCTTGTTCGGGGCCCGGGCATCACCAGACCCAAGGCAGACAGGGAGGCAATAACCTGTGCGCGTGAAAGTGATTGCTGCAACCGGAATGCGCCTGGCAGCGCCGGTGTTCGGTGAACGTGGCCTGCTGCTTGCCGCGGGGACGCTGGTTTTGCCGGAGCACGTCGAAAGACTTGCCGATGCCGGAATCCGGTATGTGGTAGTCGAGGACCCACGGCTGGCTGGGCTGGAGCTGCCCGAGGGAGTCCCCGAACACCTCCTAGCCGCGCTCAGGAAGAGGTACCGGGTTCTGTGGGAGCAGGCACTGGCGCTCGGCGGGGCGGTCCCGCCGGGCGGTGTGCGCTGGAAGGTGTCGTGGGAGGAACTGCGGGACCTTGCTCTACAGGTGGTGGAACACCTCGGCCGGTGTAAGCCGGGTTCCCTCTGGGTGGGAGGCGAAGGCAGGCCGGAAGACCATGCGGCGGACGCCGCCGTCCTGTGCGGCTACCTGTCCCGGTTCGCCGGCCTGTGGGGGCAGGCGGTGGACCTCGTGCTGGCCGGACTGTTGCACGACCTCGGGGAAGCAGTGAATCCCGGGCCGGAACACTGCCGGACGGGTGTGGCGCTGCTGAGAAGCTGGCCGGTTACGGCATTCGTGCAGGCGGCGGTGGCCGGCCACCATGGCGGGCGGGCTTCCTGGTCCGGCGTGGCTCTGTTGACGGTGGTGGAGCATTACCTGAGCCTGCTCCTCGGAGGGCGTTCTCCCGGTGCCGCCTGGCAGGCGGTACTCGCGGCGGAGGATTCGGACCGCAGGGTGGTTTCGGCCTTCCGGTGCTGGTTTGCGCCGTACCCGGTGGGCTGCGTGGTGAAGCTGGACGCAGGGCGAGAAGGCGTGGTCGTGGGGTACAGCGGTGGTATGCCCCACCGCCCGGTGGTGCAGCCGTTTGGAGCGGGAGAGGCTACGGACCTGAGCCGGCCCGAGCACTTCGCGGAGCTGCTGGTCTAGGCTGGTGGCCGGGGATACGGCATCTCACCCGCGACTGTGTGCTGCGGCAGGAGGGTGGTTGTGTTCGTATCGCACGGAACTCATGCTGGTGCGCCTGGCAGCAGATCTGACGGAAACGCGATTTGCCGAACTACTCGGGATCAGTAACCGGGTACGGGCGCGGGAGCAGGCCCGTGCCCCGGGGAGCCATCGAGCGGTAGGCGCCTCGCGGCGGTGCCGGCGTGCTTTGCGCGGCAGCAGTGGGATCTTGCGCTGCTGTCCCTCTTCCGGGCCGACTCCAGCCTGGGGCACGGGTTCTTTGCCTGCGCGGCGGAGGAACTGGTGGGCTTGTGGCCGGTGCTTGTGGAGCAGGTGCCGGCAGTGCCCGATGCGGTCAGCTTGCCCGCGCTAGAGGCGCTCCGGTGCGCACACTGGCCGGAGGCCCCGGCTTCGCCCGAGCATCGGAACACAC
>JBFMCJ010000409.1 GCA_040754675.1 Bacillota bacterium | reverse complement strand
CACACGCTCTTACGCGGACCGGCTGGACAAACTCAGCGCGCTCAAGGTGAAAGAGGCGGAAATGGGGGAGGAGGCGCTTCCCGGGGTGGTTTACGTTGCCCCGGGCGACCGCCACCTGCTGGTGGTTATCCGGCCAGGGATGACGCGGCCGACTCTTCGCCTGTCGCAGTACCCCTCGGAGGCCTTGTTCCGCCCCAGCGTGGACGTGCTGATGAAGTCGGTCGCGGAGGTTTATGGCCGTGAGTCCGTCGGAGTTCTCATGACCGGCATGGGGCGGGATGGAGCGCTCGGGATGAAGGAGATCCGCGATCGTGGCGGCTACACGGTAGCCGAGAGCGAGGAGACGTGCGTGGTGTACGGGATGCCGGCTGCTGCAGTCCAACTTGGTGCGGTCGATGTGGTGGCCCCGTCCACGGACATACCGTTCGAGGTCCTCAAGTGGTTCACTCTTGCCGCGGCAAAGTGATCGGCGGGGGAGTGGGGGCGATCCCTGTGCTGAGAGTCCGCGTGGTGTTGACGGGCACTGATCCCCTGCGGGGAGCTAGGGCGGCCCTGGTGAGGAGGCAGCTGGAGTCCTGCGGTCAGGTTCTCTCGGTGGAGCCGCCTCTTGACGGCACTCCCGACCAGCCGCTGGGCGAGGTCGTGTTTCTCGTGGCGACTGATGCCGCCCCCGCTGACCTGGCACGCTCGGTAGAGGCCTGTGCCGGTTTGCCCGGTGAGATAGTAGCCGAGGTGAGCCAGGCCACCGGTTTGCCCGGAGAAGGGGCAGGCGTGGGGGTGGCCGGAGCCCTTACCTCGGGACTCCCTGCCGGTGAGCCCCCGGTGGCGTCTCCCCCGAGCGGGGACAGGACATCCGGCGCCGCGGGGACGTTGCGGGTTGACGTCGACCGCCTGGACCAGGTCAATAACCTGGTTGGCGAGTTGCTGATCGAGAGAGCGCGGCTTGCGGAGCTAGTGCGGCGCCTGGCGTCGGCTTCGGTTCCTCCTGAGTTCAGGCCGGTGGTGGCGGGGCTCGATCAGTCGCGCCTCAAGCTGGAGTCGATCTCGTCCGCGTTGCGCGAGAAGGTCATGGAACTCAGGATGGTGCCGGTCGGCACGCTCTTTGCGCGCTACCGCCGGCTGGTTCGGGAGCTTTCCGCCCGGGTAGCCAAGCAGCTCACGCTTAAGACGTCCGGGGAGGAGACCTCCATCGACAAGGTGCTTGCCGAGGAGATCGCCGACCCCATTGCCCACCTGGTCCGCAACTGCGCCGATCACGGCATCGAACCACCCCAAGTCAGGCGCCGGCTGGGAAAGCCTGAAGCGGGCACGATTTCCCTCACCGCGTATTCGGAGGCTGGCCGGGTAGTGATCGAGGTGTCCGACGACGGGCGGGGGATCGACCTGGACAGGGTGCGTGACCGCGCCGTGTCGGCCGGTCTGGTGAGCCCTACCAGGGCGGGAGAACTCACCCCGGACGAGCTCGTGCAGTTCATTTTCGTTCCGGGGTTCAGCACCGCTGAAAAGGTGAGCGAGGTTTCCGGGCGCGGGGTGGGCATGGATGTGGTCAAGGCGAGTGTGGAGCGGCTGCGTGGGAGCATATCGGTGCGCACGGCCCGAGGCCTTGGCACAACCTTTCGGATCCTGTTGCCCCTGAGCCTTTCGACCATGCCCGCCCTGCTGGTTGAGGTTGGCGGTGAAGTGCTCGCGCTGCCGGCGGCAGCGGTGCGGCGCCTGTTCATGCTGGGTGGCAGTTGCCGGGTATACGGACGCTGCCTGGACACAGGTGGTTCTCTCTTGCCATTTGTGGACCTGGGGCGGGCATTGGGCTGGACCGTGCGGGAGGAGGCGAGATACGTTCTGATCGCCGAGGACGCTGCCGGCAGTTTCGCCGTGGGCGTTCAGTCGCTCTTGGGGCAGGCCGAGGTGGTCCTCAAGCCGGTCGGCGTGGCGGCCCGAGCCACGCGGGCCCTGCTGGGCGCGACGATACTTGGGGATGGCCGCGTGGCACCAGTCGTTGACCCCGTGGCGCTGGCTGCGGAGCTGTTGGGGGGAAGGACCAAATGACGAGGTTCGAGGGTCTGAACTCACCAGACCGGGCCAGGCGCCGGAAGGCGGCGCTTGCCCTGGCGGGTACGACCGATCCCGCTGCCCAGGCCGAGCTGGTCCGCCTCCTCGCGGATCCCGAGCCGAGCGTGGTGGAAGCAGCGATTTCGGCTCTTGCCGCGTCGCGGGACGTGCGGACAGCCCGCGCTGCGGCGGCTGCACTCCGAGATGACCGGGCTGCCGTCCGGGCGGCCGCGGCTGACGTTCTGCGCCGTCTGGGGGACCTCGCCCTAGAAGAGTTGATCGCCCTCGCGGCCCAACCCGATCCGTCGCTGCGGAGACTGGCCTGCGAACTGCTGCCGGGCTGCAGCCGTCACAGGGTCTTGCCCGTTTTGACCGGTCTCCTGGATGATCCCTGCCCGAACGTGCGCATGGCAGCGGCAGAAGGGTGCAGGGGCCTGGGTGCGCGCGAGGCTGTTCCCCACCTGGTGGCGAGGCTGCGGGTGGAGGAGGATGAGTGGGTGCGCTTTGCCCTGCTCGAGGTGCTGCGCGACCTGGGCGACGAGGACGCGGTTCTGGACGTGCTGCTCGTCCCCTGCACCGGCGAGCTTTCCCGCCGGGCATATGTCGACCTGGTTGCTGCACTCGGGGGGGTTCGTACCGTGCGCGGCGCCCTGGCGGGAATTTCACGCGCGGGGCAGGTGCGCCTTCAATTGCTTGAGGCACTGGCCGTGCTCGCGTCGCGGCTCCCGGCCGAGGAGAGCGGGGTGGTTTCGGAGGAGGAGGTCAAGCCCCTGTTCGACTTGCTTGCGGCCGGCGGCGAGGAAGCCTGCCTGGCCGGCAGGACCCTGCTCTGGTGGATGGGAGAGGCGGGGGGCGCCCGGTTGGAGGCGGGGGCATGACCGCGAGGGCGTGGCTGCTCGGTGATGAGGAATATGAGGCCCTGATGCGCATGGTCTACGGCAAGACGGGCCTTGCCTTCGACGGGGACAAGAGGGAGTTGTTCGAGAGCCGGGTGCGCAAGCGCCTTGAGGAAAAGGGTATGCGCCCGGCCGAGTACGTGCGCCTACTGGCGTCCCCGGGCTCTGATGCGGAACTGCGGCAGTTGATCGACCTGCTCACGGTCAATGAGACCTACTTCTTCCGCGACCTCCCCCAATTGACCGTCTTCGCGAGAGCGGTGCTGCCGGACATATACGAGCAGAAACTGGCCAGCTCGTGGCCAAAGATCCGGTTATGGAGTGCCGGGTGTTCCATCGGCTGTGAGGCGTACACTCTGGCCATCATCGTGCTCGAGCACTTCAGGCAGCACCCGCCGGTGCCTGTCGAGATCGTGGGGACCGACATTTCTCCCAGTGTGCTGGAGGTGGCCCGCAAGGGGCTGTACACGGACAGGGAGGTGCGGGACGTGCCCGAGCCGTTCCTGGAGAGGTACTTCGTGCGCGGCCAGGATTACTGGACGCCCCGTGCGGAAGTGAGGAGGATCGTGCGCTTCCAGTACGGCAACCTGCTGGATCCGGAGGACACCAGGCTGATGCGGGGGTTCGACGTCATCTTCTGCCGGAACGTTCTGATCTACTTCGACGACGAGTCCCGCCGACGCGCGGCCCAGGTGCTGTACGATGCGCTCCGGGAGGGAGGGTACGTGTTCCTGGGCCACGCCGAGTCGATGAGCCGCATATCGCGTTCGTTCCGCCTGAAGAGGGTGGGCC
>JBFMCJ010000408.1 GCA_040754675.1 Bacillota bacterium | reverse complement strand
GGCCCGGGGTCGTGGGCCGTGTCCAGGCCGCCTTGCACGCCGACCGCCTGTGGGTGCAACTGGCCAGAGCCGAGATACGGCATCAGGCGGCCGGGCCTGTGCAGGAGCCAGGCTCGAAAGCTCCTTCGCCAGCGCGGTGAGCCGCTGCAACCTTCGGACCACCAGCGCTCCCCGCTCGGGGCCGAGGGTCTGCAGCAGGTGGGGATCGTTTAGCAGCCGCACGACGAGCGAGGCGTAACGGGCCAAGACCGCACGGAACTCAGCACCTTCATCCCGGCCGGGCCTCTTCATCTCACGGGTCCTGTCCTCCGAAAAGATTCTCCGCCTGCCTGCAAAGCTCGGGCACTCTCTACACGTTCGCTCGCCGGTGCCCGCTCCCCTTCGTGACGGCCCCGGTCCGGCCGCGACGTGCGGCGAAGGTGTGCAGAGGGGGGAGCAGTGGTTATCACGAACCTTACCATCACCGGATACCCGGATGGGGGGTCTTGCCATGGACGTGGAAAACGCTTACAAGGAGCGTCCCTGGCTTCGCCGGTACCCGCCCGAGGTACCGGCCCGCCTCACCTACCCCAGGATCAACCTGGCCTCGTGGCTTGAGACTTCGGCCCGGCGTTACCCGCAGCGCCCGGCCACCGTCTTCTACGGCGCTGCCATCACTTACGCCCAGCTTTACGACCAGGTGCGGCGTTTTGCAGGAGGGCTGGCGAGCCTGGGCGTGCGGCCCAAGGATCGCGTGGCCATCATCCTTCCCAACACGCCGCAGGCCGTCATCGCCTACTACGCAGCGCTGTGGCTCGGCGCCACCGTGGTGATGACCAACCCTCTGTACACGCCCAGGGAACTCCGCCATCAGCTCAAGGACGCCGATCTCGGCGTGGCCGTCGTCCTGGACCTCTTGCTTGCCAGGCTGGCTCAGGTCGCCGCCGACGTGGGGCTGCGGCACGTCATCTCGACCTCGATTGCGGACTACCTCCCGCTGCACCTGCGGCTCTTGTACCCCATCAAGCAGGCTGCCGACGCACGCAAGGCTCGCCGCCGCGCCGGGCCGCACCAGGCGCCGGCAGGGCCGGCCGCCTTCCCGCAGGGCGTGCGCCTTCACCGTTTCCGGGAACTCCTCAACTCCCCGCCCCAGGGCGGGCCCTACCCCGTCGACGCCGAAGAGCACCCGGCCCTGCTGCAGTACACGGGCGGCACCACCGGCACGAGCAAGGGGGTCATGCTGACCCACTTCAATCTGGCCGCCAACTGCACCCAGATCGAGGCGTGGCTTTACCGGTTCAAGGGTCAGGCCACCACGGTGCTGGCCGCGCTGCCGTTCTTCCACGTTTACGGGCTCACCACGGTCCTCAACTTCTCGGTCATGAGCGGCACCACCATGATCCTCATGCCCCGCTTCGAAGCGCGCGAGGCCGTGAAGCTGGTGCAGCGCTACCGGCCCAAGCTCTTTCCCGGGGTGCCGACCATGTACGTGGCCATCAACAACCTGCCGGACGTGAGCCGGTACCGGCTCGACTCCATCGAGGCGTGCGTCAGCGGCGCGGCGCCCCTGCCGCCGGCCGTCCAGGAGACATTCGAGCGCATCACCGGTGGCCGGCTCATCGAAGGGTACGGGCTGACCGAGGCGTCGCCCGTCACACACGCCAACCCCATCTGGGGAGAACGGCGCCCCGGCAGCATCGGCCTGCCCTGGCCCGACACCGAGGCCCGCGTCGTGGATCCGGCAACCGGTGAGGTGCTTCCGCCGGGCGTGGTGGGGGAACTGGCCGTGCGGGGGCCGCAGGTGATGAAGGGATACTGGCGCCGACCGGACGAGACGGCGGCCGTGCTGACGCAGGACGGGTGGCTCCTGACCGGGGACCTTGCCCGCATGGACGAGGACGGTTACTTCTACATCGTCGACCGCAAGAAAGACATGATCATCGCCGGCGGGTACAACATCTACCCGCGAGAGGTGGAGGACGCCCTCTACGAGCATCCCGCCGTGAAAGAGGTGGCGGTGGTCGGCGTGGGCGACCCCTACCGCGGCGAGACCGTGAAGGCGTACGTGGTGCTCAAGGAAGGGCAGAGCGCCACCGCCGACCAGCTCGCCGCGTTCTGCCGGGAACGGCTCGCCGCCTACAAGGTGCCGCGCCAGTTCGAGTTTCGCGACGAACTCCCCAAGACTCTGGTCGGGAAAGTGCTGCGCCGGGCCCTGCGGGAGCAGGAGGCGCCCTCTACGGCAGTGGAACGTCCGGCGTAACCGTCGCCCACGTCCCGTCGGCGCGGGCCACGATCACCGCCGAACGGCCGGCAGGCCAACCATCCGCAGGCGCGCGGCCCTCTGGTCCTGCCGCCGCGTCCGCTCCTGCCGCGTCCACCAGCTCGATGACCGCCTCGCCCGTGACCAGGCGCCGGCCGGCCCGCCACACCTGCCCGCGAGCTACCAGGAGCCCGTCGCGAACCGGCAGCAGGAAGTGAACGTGGAGTTCGGCGGTGACCACCGCGGTGCCGGCCCCTACCGCGCTGTACGCGGCCAGCCCGATGGCCTCGTCGGCCAGGGCCATCAGCACGCCCCCGTGCACAATGCCCAGTTCGTTCTTGTGGTGGGGCCGGATGGCCAGGCGAACCTCGGATCGCCCGTCCCGTGCCATCGTGCGCTCTGCACCCACCAGCCGCGTGAATACCTGGCGCTCTTCTGGACGGCTCACCGGGCCTGGTCAGCTCCTTTCGCGGGCTTTTCCAGCACGCTTGCGACAACAGCCTACAATATAAGGGGAAGAGGGGGAGCGTTCAAGCGTGCCCTGGAACTGGATGGCAACCCGTCCCGCCCCGTCGGGCGATCCGAGCCGGTGGCTCACCGACCGGGATCTCGAGTTCATCGTGCGCACCACCTCCACCCGGCGAACCGACTACGACCGCATCCGGGAGATCATCCGGGACAAGCCGGACTTCCTGGAGATCCTCCTGGAAGACGACCGCCTGTACCAGCGCATGGCCTCCGACGACGAGATCCTGCTCAAGGTGTCGCCGCAGCTGCTCTTCACGGTGCTTTTGCGGCGGGCCCGCCGGATGTTGAAGCAGGTCTCCTTCACCATGGAGCCAGGCCCTGGGGGAACCCTGCCCGTCTTCGACGCCGGTCCGGCCGTACGGCTGGTGGAACAGCCACAGGTGCTGGGATACCTCGCCGACATGCTGGCAAGCTTCGTCCGGACCGAACTCCGCACCTTCGTGGTGCGCCGCGGCGCCACGTACCAGCGGTGGGTGCTCTCCGACATGGACATCGACGACCTTCTCGCCGCTGTTGAACTCGTGGACCCCTCCCAGCGCTTCGCCGTCTACAAGCGGGCCGCCGACGTCAGCCTCTTCCTGGTCGGGCTCTTCCCCGAGTACGTGAACGCCCCCGTGCAGGCTCGGTGGCGCGGCGGCCCTTCGCCGGCTTTCCTCCGCCAGCGGCGCCGGAGGGAGTTCGAGGAGTACGTCCGGCTCGGAACGGAGTTGTACCACCGGGCGGCTCTCGAGGAGATGGCGCACCGGACGGGGCTGAACGAGGTGCTCAGTACCATCGGCGACCACTTCGTCCTGGCGGCCAAGCCCCTCCACGTGCTGGCGCGGCAGATCATCCCGCTGCGCCGGCTCGGCTGGCTCGGCCCCTCAGGGGGCGGTGCAGCCGCACAGCAGTAGCCCCGCCCGCCCCACCCAGGAGTTTTGGGCCGTCCGCCGTATGGCCGTATCGTGGAAGGCACCGCTTTTGCCACGCAGTGCGGCCGCA
>JBFMCJ010000407.1 GCA_040754675.1 Bacillota bacterium | reverse complement strand
TCGCCCCGGCGGGCATCGAGGGCCGCCACCACCATCGGCGCCGCCCACCCCACGGCCAGCGCCATGGCCATCAGGGTGTCCACGCCGACCAGCGGCCGCTCCCAGGCCCATGCGAGCGTCTTGGCCACGGCCAGCCCCACTCGCAAGCCCGTGTAAGAGCCCGGCCCCACCGTCACGGCGATGCCGTCCAGGCCGGTGCCCCGCCAGCCGGCCTCCGCCAGGCCGCGCTGGATCAGGGCGACCAGGGCCTCTCCCCGGCCTTGACCCGGCCCGGCCACATTCAGCCACCAGCCTCCATCGTCGCCGAGCGCCACGCTCAGCGTACGGGTGGCGGTGTCGATAGCCAGGATCCGCCGCCTCACGGTCTTTTCGCCGGCGCCCGGCCGTACTCCCGCGCAAGCTCTGCAACCACCCGGGCCGGCCGCCGCCCCAGCCCCTCCAACGTCAGGATCCGCTCGCCCTCCTGGCCCGCCGGCCCGAACTCGAGTCGCACCGCGAAGCGTTCGGCCGGCAGCATTTCCAGCACGGGCTCGGGCCACTCCACCGCCACCACGCCGCCGGCCTGCAGATACCAGTCGAGGCCGAGCTCCTCCATGAGCGCCTCGGCTTCGGCCGCCTCGACCCGGCCGCCGGCCAGCCGGTATCCGTCCACGTGGTAGAGCGCGAGCCGGCCCCCCCGCACTTCCCGCACGTAAAGGAACGTGGGGCTCAAGATCGCCGACTCCGCGATGCCGAGCCCCCGTGCCATGCCCCTGACGAACGTCGTCTTGCCTGCCCCGAGCGGCCCTTGCAACGTCACCACGTCGCCTGCTTCGAGCCGCTGCCCCAGTGCCTCCCCCACCCGGGCGGTACCCTCAGGGCCGGGGGTCGTCACCGCCCAGGCGTGGCGCTCCACGCGGGCACCCTCCGCCACCGCTGCGCCCTCACCCTCGGGTGGCCGTGGCCGCCGGCGCCCGGTGCTCGCGGCTGGCGCGCCGCGCCCGGGCCGCCTTCGCGAACGCCCCGAAGATCAGGCGCTGAACCGGGTAGCGCTCCACCATGCACTCCGGGTGCCACTGCACCCCTATCACGAACGTGTGATCGCGGCTTTCGATGCTCTCAATGACGGAGTCCTTCGCCTTGGCTGCCACCCTGAACGGCGGCGCCACCACCCGCACAGCCTGGTGGTGAAAGCTGTTGACGCGCAGGGTGTCGGTCTGAAGGATGCCCGCCACCATGCTGTCGGGCTCCAGGCGCACCTCGTGGCAGGGGTACCAGCGCGGGGCGTTTTGGTCGTGCTGCAGCACGTGAGGCACCTGGGATGGCAGATCCTGGTACAGCGTCCCGCCCGCCGCGACGTTGAGCACCTGGATGCCGCGGCAGATGCCCAGGACGGGCAGGTCCATCTCCAGGGCCTTCTCGGTCAGCGCGATCTCCATCGCGTCCCGTTCGGGGTCGACCTTGCGGAGCTGCGGGAGCGGTTCCTCGCCAAACCGGGCCGGGTCGACGTCCCCGCCCCCCGCCAGGAGCAGGCCGTCCAGCCCCTTCAGGTAACTGAAGGCAAGCTGGGGTTGCTCGGGTACGGGAATGATGACGGGGACGGCGCCGGCCGCCTCCAGGGCCCGTACGTATTCCCGGGGAATACCCTGGCGCACCACGTTCTCCGCGGTGGCCCACTGCCCGGCCGGGATGCCGATGATGGGACGCTCCAGATCGCCCGGTTGCATGACGGACTCCCTCGCCTCTCCTTCACAGCACGTGATACACGCCCGCCGCCGTCGAAACCACCAACCGCCGTTGCTGCGCCGCCTGGTGCTCCAGGGCGGCCTTCACGGCGTCGAGCCGGTTGCGGCGCTCCACGAGCGCCTGGCGGGCAGCCTCTTCGTCTACGCAGTAGAACCTGACCTGCTCCCCCGGCCGCACCTGCCCCATGGCATCCAGGTCGGCCGTGATAACCGTAGCAATTTTAGGATAACCGCCGGTGGTGGGCCGCTCACCCAGCAGCACCAGCGGCTGCCCGTCCGCAGTCACCTGCACGCTGCCCGGGGCGACCGGGTCGGAGATGACGTCGTAGCCCGCACGGGCCTCAATGGCCGGCCCCTTCAGCCGTACCGCCATTCGGTCGGTGCGGGAGGTGACCCGGTAGGCGCTGTGCAGGAAGGCGCGCAGCCCCCGCCGCGAAAAGGCGTCATCCTGAGGCCCGAGCATCACGCGGATGGGGCCGGAGCGCCGGTGGGGGCGCAGCTCCAGCGGCAACCGCCGCCCCACCACCCCCGCCGGCTCCGCGCTCGGGTTGCCCACCGGCAGCCGGCTGCCCCCGGCCAGCGCCTGGCCCCCCAGCCCGCCGATACGGGCGCGCACGTGCGTGCTCCGGCTCCCCATCACCGGCGGCACATCGATGCCGCCTGCCACCGCCAGGTACGCCCGAACCCCCTTCCGGACCGGTCCCAGCGTCAGCACGCTGCCGTCTTGCACCAGCACCGCTTCCCACAGCGGCAGCAGTCGCTCCGGCCCGCCCACCCACCACATGGCGTCGAGCGCCCCCAGCGCGGCCACCACGTCGCCGCGCGCAACCACAACAGGCCCGTCGAGGGTGATCTCCAGCGCGGCCGCACCGGGCGGGTTGCCCACCACCAGGTTGGTGCAAGCCAGCATGAAGCGGTCCATGGCTCCGGCCGCCGAGAGCCCCTGGGCCATGTACCCGGGTCGCCCCATGTCCTGCACGGTGGTCAAAAGCCCCCCGTGCAGCACCTCCAGTGCCGCCATCACGCGCTCCAGGGTTCGCGGCCGGCCGCCTGCGCCCAGCCCGGCGGGGCCTCCTCGACATCCGCCGCCACGAAGCGCACCCGGTCGCCGGGGCGCAGCAAGGCCGGACGCTTCCGGGCCGCATCCCACAGCGGAAGCCACGTGCGTCCGATGATGTGCCACCCACCGGGGGTACCATCGATCGCGTAGATGCCCGTCTGCTGCCCGCCGATCCCCACCGAGCCTGCCGGCACCCGCACCCTGGGCGCGGGCCGGCGCGGTGTCCACAGGGCGGGGTCGAGGCCGCCGAGGTAGGCGAACCCCGGCATGAACCCCAGTGTGTACACGGTGTATCGGCCCGCCGCGTGGCGGCGCACCACTTCGGACGGTTCCAGCCCGGCGTGTGCCGCGACCGCCTCCAGATCGGGCCCGAACGGCCCGCCGTAGACCACGGGAACCGTGACGCTCCGCCCCCGCACCCGCGACCGCCCCGCCTTGCCCACCTCGGCCAGGCGCTGCTCCACGGCGGCCGCGACCTGCCCGCTGTCGGCCGCCTCAGGATCCCACATGACCAGGACGGAGCGGTACGCCGGAACGGCCTCGACCATCCCGGGCGCGGGCCGTTCGCCCAGCGCCCGCCACAGCGCCATCACCCGGCGGTGCACCTCGGGCGAGATGCCCGGCCCAAGCTCCACCACCAGCGCGGCGTCCCCTGCCGGCCGCATGCGGGGGAACGGCGCCTCCGCCCAACGCGGCGCCGGAGATCGGCTGCCCCCCACACCCGCCCTCCTCTACCAGATCGGTCCGGCCTGCACCATTCTACCTTCGCCGGCTTCCACCCTCAAAAGCGGCGTTGGAGCCGGCCGAGCCTCTCCAGGCCGGCGGCCGCCGCGCCGACGATGCCGACGTTCGGCCCCAGTTCGGCCAGCACCAGCCGCGTCCCCTCGGCCGGCCCCGCCACCGCGCGGTGCCGCACGTACCGCCGCAGCGGTTCCATCATGTAGTCGCCCAGCCGGGAGACCCCCCC
>JBFMCJ010000406.1 GCA_040754675.1 Bacillota bacterium | reverse complement strand
GACGGATACGTCTTCGGCGCTGACTATTCCCGAACCGTCCCGCAGACCAACCGTGTAGACGCAGACGGGGTTCGCTCCGGCCAGGTACTGGGCGAGGTCAACGAAGTGGCACACCTCTCCCAGGATGCGGCCCCCTCCCTCGCCGGCGTCAACCACCCAGCTGTCCCTCGGAACCGGGCCCGCGTTGACGCGACAGTGGATGAACAGTGGGGCGGTGCGGGACATGAGTTCCCTGGCACGCCTGGTGAACGGCGAAAACCGCCGGTTGAAGCCCACCATGAGAATCCTGGGGTTGGACTCATATGCGCTCACGACCTGCCGCAACTCGTCTAGGGTGAGAGCGAGCGGCTTTTCCACAAACACGTGCTTGCCCGCATGCAGAGCGTCTACGACCATGCGGGCGTGCAGGTTGTGTCCCGTGAGGATCAGCACGCAATCTATCTCGGGATCCTCCAGGATCTGGCGGTAGTCCGTAGTGCAGTACTCGAAGCCGAACTTGCGACCGGCGTGCTGGCCGGTGAACCCGCTGGCTGTGGCAATTCCCCTCAACACCACTCCTGGCATGCCCTTGAGGATGGGTAGCAGGGTAGTACTGGCGAAGAGCCCGGCTCCTACCACGCCGAGCCGCACAGCATCGGCCCGCGCCCGTGCCGCGGGAAGGCGCAATTCAACCCGGGGGGTTGGCGGAGCCTGAGTCTCCGGGTACGTGAGCAACACTGCAATGTACCTTTCCTTACCCTGCTGGATCAGGTCGTAAGCCCTTTCGGCCTCGTCGATAGAGAAGCGGTGCGTTATCAGCGGCGCCAGCCTGACCTTCCCGGCTGCCACGAGGTGCAGGAACTCCTGCATGTTCCGCTGCTCGGTCCACCGAACGTAAGGGACGGGGTAGTCGACCCCCTTTCGCTCGTACGTGGGGTCGTATATGCCGGGACCCGCAGATCGGGAGACAACGAGTTCCAGCTCCTTCTCGTAGAACACCTTGCGCGGCAGGTCAAGCTTGACCATCCCCGGGACAACAATGCGGGCACGGTCCCTGGCGACCTCGGCTGCCAGTTCGACCGGCTGGCTATCTGCGCTACTGGCGAGCACTATCACCGCATCGGCCCCAACGCCGCCCGTGAACCCCTGCACCGCACGAACAACATCAGCCGTGCCCGCCACAGCCACATCCGCGCCCAGCTCCCCAGCCACCCGGACCTTGTCTGGATCCAAATCGACGCCGCAAACCCGGCAACCGGAAGCCTTCAGAAGCTGCACCGCGATCAGACCGAGGAGGCCGAGGCCGATGACCACTACCCGCTCGCCCAGCCCGGCGCGAGAACACCGCACAGAATGCAGGGCTATGGCTCCAACGCCCGCAAACGCAGCCTCGTCGAACGAAACGCCATCGGGAAGAAGTGCGCAGAGGTTTTTGGGGACGAATACGACTTCAGCATGCGAGGCGTAACCGCTCCCGAAGCAGGCGACTCTGCTGCCCACTTTGATCCCTTCGACCCCGTTGCCCACCGCGATTACGGTGCCGGCGCAACTATACCCGAGGGGTACGGGGGAATCAAGGCGGTTTACAGCCTGCCGGTAGGCCTCGAGCAACCCATCCGTACGGACCTTGTTGACCACCTGCTTCACAAGGTCGGGCCGCGCCAGCGCCTTGCCCAGCAAGCTTTTGCGCGCCAGGTCCATCATGAGCTTTTCGGTGCCGACGCTGACAAGGGACCGCAAGTTCCGTACGAGAACGCCTTCGGGTCGGAGGACAGGCGCGGCTACGTCCGCAACCGTGAGTTCACCCGTCCTGTAGTTCTGTACCACCTGCTTCACACGATGCCTCCAATCCACCCCGCGTGCCAGGCCTGCACCGATCCGTGCCTACCTCGCAGGGATCACCATTGCTCGCGCACCGCCGAAGACATGCCCGGGCCAAAGCTGGCCGCCTGCACGATGCGGTCCCAATTCTCCCGGAACCACTGCACGGTGCGGCGGAGACCTTCCTCAAACGGCACCTTAGGCTCATAGCCCAACTCTTGCCGCGCCCTCTCTATGCAGGCCTTGATGCGGGTCTTCGTATCCCACTTGCGGCGAGGGAGGTACCTCACCCCTGCCGTGTTCCCCGTCAGCCGGTTCACCGTATCAGCCAAATCCCGGATCCGGATCTCTGCGTCACCGGAAAGGTTGTACTCCCTCCCCACGGCAACATCGTAGTATGCTGCGCGCAGGAGACCATCCACCAAGTCGTCCACGTAGGTGAAGTCCCGCGTCTCGTCGCCCGTGCCGGTAATGGGCAAGGGCTTCCCCAGCATGGCCCAGTAGATGAAGTTGGGGATGACGTTCCGATACTGCCCTGGCACCTCACCGGGCCCGTACGAATTGAAGAACCGAGCCTTCACCACCTTCAAGCCGTAGTGGTGGTAGAAGAAGTTGCAGTACAGCTCACCCAGCATCTTGGTGATCTGGTACGGAGTGCTGAGGTGCATGGACATGTACTCCTCTTTCAGCGGAAGAGGAGCATCGCTGCCGTAGACAGAACAGCCCGAGGATGCGTAGACGAATCTCTCGACGCAACCGGAAAGCACCGAATACTGTAGGAGCCTGAGCGTACCCAAGCCGTTGGTCCTCAGATCGAGCTCCGGGTAGTCAACCGAGTTCTGGTTTGCGAAAAAGGCAGCTAAGTGGAACACCACCCGTGGCCACTCGTTGAACACCCTCTTGAGGACAACCTCATCTGCCACGTCACCGTGGACGAACAAGAGGTTCTTGGCCTCGGGTAGGTTCCACCTGGGGGCAGCTGACAGGTCGTCCAGCACGATGACTTTGGGACAACCTGCGTCCAACAACGCCCGTGTAAGATTGCTTCCAATTGCCCCGGCTCCACCGGTCACCAACACGCTCTGACGTGCCACTACCTCGAGATATTGCATCCCCGCGACCCTCCTCCGCCCCACGAGTCAGCTCAATCCGACGGGTTCGCCAGCGAGTCCGCGGCTGACATCGAATTATGATTCCAAAAACCAGGACATTGCCAAACCCTGCAACGCGTTCGGCAGCAGCAATGTCCGCTGTTCAGCTATTATGGGTTCCCCCGTACCAGTTCAGTTGGCGCCGACGCGAACGCCGGGCAACGGCGAATAACGGGAACGACTCCCGCAGCCTGCGAGATCGCTCCGTCCACCCGCCCGAGCAACCGGCAGGTGGCATTACCAGGACGGCCTAAAATCCTTTGGTGCACCCCTCAGCGAATACACGATCGTATGGATGGGCTTGGCAAGTTTGGAATCGTAGACGATTTTGGTTCCCAGCGATGAGTGAAAAAGCGCAAGCGCAACCCATTGGTCCACTGTACGATGTAGGCGGAATCTTGGACTGACCTGAAAGGCGCGGACATCCCCTGACATAACGGTCTCATCTAGGGTGCGGGGCATCATCCCCAGGCGGTGCGCTACTCTCAAGTGTCCGATCCAGAGGGGGTCTATACCCATTACAGCGCAGCACGCCAAATCTCCGGCACCTACGTCGTTCGCGGCAAGAATAAGGTCCATTCGGCGAGGGTTACCCTCCATCGGTCCACTCCTGTCCAGGAAGTACGTCCCGTCGTAGATCGCCAGGCGAGGCTTCAAGGTTCTGTTTATCTCGATGATTAGGCGGTCAAAGTAGGGGTGCAGTCTGAGCCGTTTGGGGTCTGGTATACAACCCCACTGATTCTTGAAGCCAAGGGACACCCCCGTCATGGCGTGAACCTTGGGGACAGGCAAGGTGACAAAA
>JBFMCJ010000405.1 GCA_040754675.1 Bacillota bacterium | reverse complement strand
CTCTCCACCCCCCAGCAAGTTCCCTGCACCTCCGACTCCGTGGCGGGATGTCGGAGACCAGGGTTCGGTGGGGGGTGGATCAATTCTTGGCCGGCTGATGTGGGTCAGTTTATCACCGGCTACAACACCCGCCCTCTTTCGCCCCCCGGCCGCGCAAAGACGTCCCCGTCCCCGGAAGCGTCCCAAAGGATGGCGGCTCTGCCCGGCGCCGCACGGCACGCCGCTGCCCCAGCGCCCGGCCCAACGCGGCCCTACGAGCGGGCCGCTTCCCCCACCACCCCTCACGTACCGGGAGACCGCCCTCCTCCCGATTCCGGCGGGACAGCCAGACTCCGCACGAAGGCCTCGAAGCGTTGGAAGTCTTGCTCCAACGAGGTGGTCACATCGGGCAAACCTCGAAGCAGCCTCACCAAGCGCTCCGAGTCAAGTTGATGTCCGTAGGCGCTCCGAAACACGTGGCGAAAACCCAGGTACTCCCCCAGTTTCCCGCGTGAGTCCGATGACAGCAGAGCCGGCCGAACACCCTCGATCTCGCGTCCCATCTGGTCAAGGAGCTGCCGGTGCCATTCCTCCCCACGGGGTAATCCCTCGCCGGTCAACTCTGTCACCACACGCAATACGCTTTCGACAGCGGTGTAGAAGTCGTGCAAGTAGCTTCCAAGGGCCCGTTTCCAGACGTCGTCATCGAGGCGCCCCTCACGGGCGGCCGTTGCGAAAACTCGCTTGGCACCATCGGCAACTCGCATGACCTCATCGAAGCGCTGGCGGAGTTCAGCAAGGATCCGCAACGTCTGCTCCCGTTGACCCACGGAGCCGTATCCCCTCCTTCCGGATCAGGCTGGCAAGGGCTGGACGGCAGGACGCCAGCTCCACGATTTGGACCGAACGCGACGCAACCCCCAGTGCCTCGCTCACCGCGGCGAAATACCGTACTCCCGGTATTCGATCCACGGCCAAATCGATGTCAGAGTGTTCATGGAACGCTTCGCTCCCCTTCACGGCTCGCGCCAGCGAACCGAAAAGCCACACTTCACCGGCCCCGAACTCCGAGACCAGCATGTCGGCGATGCGGCAGGCCTCAGCAAGGGCTTCCTGCACTGCCCGCTGCCTGGCCGCTTTCTCACGCCGGGCCCGTTCCTGCCATGCCCTAACGTACGGCTCGAATTCAGGGTCTGCCATCGCGGTGCTCCATCCCCCCAGCATCCCGCGGCCCCTGGCCCTCATTGTACCTGGGTCCCCGGCACCGGACTCCACCCCGCTCGCACACCGCCTTGAAGTAGCGCCGCTGGTCGCCCGCCGCGTGCCGCACCCTCTCGCTCACGATGCAATACAGCCGGTCGTGCTGAGCATGTCCCAGCTTCCTGGAATTTGAACCTCCAGGCGTTCCCGCAGGCTCGCCGCTGACGACCGCCCACATCTATCCCGGCCCTGGCCTGTCCGCAGCGCGCCAGCACCTGCGACTGCATCTGGGCGGCTGCGAGGTTGGTGAACGTCACGCACAGCATTCGGGAGGCGACCGTCCCGCCCCGGATCGCCCGTGCCGCACGCTCCGCAAGACACAGCGTCTTGCCGGTTCCCACGGGAGCGTGCAGGATGGCGGCCCAGCTACCTCTACGTTGCCTGGTACTGAATGGATCTTGGCTCGCTCACGCGCCTTGAGGCGTCCAGGATCTCAAGGCCCACCAGATTGCCTCCCGCATCATAGTCAAGAATGACGCCCGGTTTGTCTTCATCGCTTTCCGACACCGGTGCCTCCCGTAGAATGATGGTCAGCGTATCCGTTCGGGCGTCATACGTGATCTTCATGAAGAATCTTCATGAAGATCGCCTCCAGTACTTATCCACCTGGCTGGTTTGATAGACCGTCACGACTTCGGCCGGCTGCCTGTCTACGTCCACGAACACACGGATGAGACCTCGCGGCTGCGATGCACGGTCGGCCACCGGCTCTGGAGCACCCACCGCCCCGGCCTTACTTCGAAGGCTTGCTCAGGATGGCTCAGAACCCGGCGAACCTCCTCCAGTGGCATCTGTCGGCGGCGGATCTGCTCGAGCGCATGTTCACCATCTGCCCTCCTGGAACCTCCCCACCACCAAAACCCCCACGCATTGGCCTCCTCCAGCCCCGCCCACAACTGTTCGCCGGTGTCAGGGGCCAGGATGATGTCGACCTTCCGGATGCCGAAATCGGCGATCTGGTCCACGACGTAGTGCAGGATGGCCCGATTGGCGACGGTGGAACACAGCCGGTCGTGCCCGGACCGGTCCTGCACGAACGTGATGAGCCGGCGCACCGCCTCTCTCGCCCGCCTGCCCGCCCTCCAGCACCCGCAGGTTCGGGTAACGAGTGCGTCGACTCGTCCAGGATAAGGCAGCATGCGCCTTCATGTCACGCCTCCGCACTTGTTCATGGCTACCGGTTCGTCCAGTCGGATACGCCCCTTCTAACCGGAAGTTGCGAGCCCCTCAACTCGCACGCTTCCTGAAATGATGGGGCTTCAAACCATCAAGAGGGTCCGAGGCGTATACGGTAAACATGCGCAGCCTGTCTTTCCAATGGCCACTATGTCGTGACAGGCTTTGGCCATGGCGAAACACGAGGGCGGCCTCTACGTGGCCGAGATCAAGCGCCGCTACAAGGACCGGGTCTACGTCGCTTACCTGCTCCGGCGTCGCTACCGGGAAAACGGTAAGGTCCAGCAGCAGATCCTGGGTAACCTCAGCCACCTGCCGCCGGAGGCCATCGAGGCAGTGCGAGCTTCCCTGCGGGGCCAGCGCCTGGTGCCCGTGGAGCAGGCCGTCGAGGTGGTCAAGACGCGCCCCCACGGCCAGGTGGCGGCCGTGCGGGCCATGCTGCGGAAGCTCGGCCTCCCCGAGGTCCTGGACCCCCTGCCCTCCTTCCAGCGGGACATTGTCGAGGCCCTGATTGTGAGCCGCCTCCTCCACCCGCAGCCCAAGCTGCCGACCGTCAGCGGGTGGGCCACCACCACGCTGGCCGAGGACCTGGGGCTGGAGGGGGCCACCCAGGACGACGTCACCTTCGCCCTGGACTGGCTGTTGGCCCGGCAGGCTCGCATCGAAGCGCATCTGGCCCGGCGGCATTTGAGCGAGCGCAGCCTGGTGCTCGACGATGTCACCTCGACCTACTACGAGGGGGCTCATGGCCCGCTGGCGACCTTCGGCCACAACCGGGACGTCAAGCGGGGCAAGCGCCCGATCGTCTTCGGGATCACCACCGACCGGGAAGGACGCCCCGTGGCTGTGGACGTCTACCGGGGCAACACGGCCGACCCAGGTCGGTGCGGCCGAAGTGGCCGTGGGCCACCAGGGGGCGGTAGATGGGGCGCTGCAGGTCGAGCCGCCGGATGATCGCCCCCGGGCGCAGGTCGAAGAAGCGTTCGACGAGGTCGGCCAGCACGTCGTCGGGCACGACACCCGTCCCAAATGTCTCCACCCGCACCGACACGGGCCTCGCCACCCCGATGGCGTACGCCACCTGCACCTCGCAGCGCTTCGCCAGCGCCGCCGCCACCACGTTCTTGGCGACGTAGCGGGCGGCGTAGGCTCCTGAGCGGTCCACCTTGGTCGGATCCTTGCCGAACAGCGCCCCGCCCCCGTGCCGGCCCATCCCGCCGTATGTATCCACGAACACCTTACGCCCCGTCAGCCCCGTGTCGGCCTGCTGCCCGCCCATCACGAACCGCCCCGTGGGGTTGATGGGGCTGTGCTGCGCCGCCACCACCACCGTGTCGAC
>JBFMCJ010000404.1 GCA_040754675.1 Bacillota bacterium | reverse complement strand
GACACTGGCTGCCTACGCCCTCTTCGGGGGCGCGGACCTGGGTGGCGGTATCTGGGACCTGTTGGCCCGGGGCCCGCGTCGGGAAGCCCAGCGCCAGGCCATTGCGCGGGCAATGGGGCCCGTGTGGGAGGCCAACCACGTCTGGCTCATCTTTGGGCTGGTGCTGCTGTTCACCGCGTTCCCGAGGGCGTTCGGGGCCCTCAGCGTAGGGCTGTTCGTGCCCCTGCACCTTGTGTTGTTGGGCATCGTGCTCAGAGGGGCAGCCTTTGCGTTTCGCACCGCGGCCAGAACGGCCCGGGCCAGGCAGGCCTGGGGCGCCGCGTTCGGTGGCGCAAGCGCGCTCGCCGCGTTTTTCCTGGGGATGAGCCTGGCCGCGGCGTCGGGGGGCGCCGTCCGGGCGCCCGCTGACGGACACGTGATCGCCCTGCCTTTTCTGCAATGGGCCGCCCGGCCGCTTTCGGTAGGCATGGGAGCGCTGGCTGTCGCGCTGTCGGCGTATCTGGCAGCCGTCTACATGACGGTCGAGACGCGCGGGGCGCTTCAAGAGGACTTCCGCAAGCGGGCGCTGTCGAGCGGAGCAGCGGTGGTGGCGCTTTCCGGCGTGCTGTTGCCCATCCTGCGTCAGGACGCCCGTCACCTGGGGGAGGGACTCGTCGAGCGCGGCCTGTGGTCGGTGCTCGTACCGGTCGGGTTGCTGGCAGTGACTGCGGGCCTGGCCGTGTGGCACCGCCGGTACCGGCTCGGGCGGGTGCTCGCCGCAGGCCACGTGCTGGTGCTCCTGGGCAGCTGGGGTGTTGCCCATTGGCCGTATCTCATCTACCCTGACCTGACCCTCGCTGAAAGTGCCGCACCGGCCGCCACGCTCAAGGTGGTGCTGCAGGCCGTCCCGGTGGGCCTGGCGCTGCTGGTTCCTTCGCTGTGGCTGTTGTTTGCCATGTTCAAGCGAGGCAGCACGTCACAGTAAATCTTAGTGCTGCGGCAGCTTGGGCATAAACGCCTTCGTAGGCTCGTGCCGGGGCTCGCTGAAGAAGCGGCCGGGCGGCGCCTCCCCTTGCGCACGCCGTTCGAGCGCGCCGGGCTGAAGGCCGGCGTGGCGGACATTGGCTTCGAGGCGGCCGACGGCGACACGGACAGCCTGCCGCTGCACAAGGCCCTGGCGCCGACGACGCTGCTTGCGTGGGAGAGGAACGGGGAACCGCTCCCGCCAGACCACGGTCACGCCGTCCGGATTATCGTGCCGGGCATCTACAGCATGAAAAACGTAAAATGGCTCGCGGCCACTGAGGCCGTGACGTACGACCACAGGGCCACCGGGAGCGACGGGGCTGGAGGGGCGACCGCAGCGGGCACTGCCTTCGCCGGAGGCCGTGGGATTTTCGCTATCGCCGCCGTGCAGGACGCTACGCGGCGTCGGGCCCTTCCGGACACGGGGCCACCGGCTATCACCGGATCCCTCTCCTGTGGAGAGGGTGAGGGCGCTATAATGGGGTGTCCCACACTGGGCCAGGGGGGCTTGGTTGCGTGGTACTCACTACGGGGTTGTACTGGGCCACTGTCATCGCGGCGGCGTATCTTCTGGGCTCGATACCGGTGGGCTACCTCGTGTCCCGACGCCTGGGTGGGCTCGACATCCGGCGCTACGGCAGCGGTAACGTGGGAGCCACCAATGTGACGCGCGTGCTGGGCTCGAGGTTGGGAGCACTCGTACTCGCAGGCGACGTGGCCAAGGGAGCCCTGGCGACCTGGATCGGGCTGCGCCTGGTCGGCCTGGAGGGTGCCGTAGCAGGCGGGTTGCTGGCGGTGGTCGGGCACGCCTGGCCGGTCTTCCTGCGGTTTTCCGGAGGTAAGAGCGTGGCCACCGGCCTGGGTGCGCTGGCGGTGCTGTCTGCTCCGGTCGCCGCGGCGGCCGTCATCACCTGGGCCGTGGTGGTGCTGGCGACCCGCTACGTGTCCCTTGCTTCCGTGGTCAGTGCCTCAACCGCCCCGGTGTGGCTGTGGCTGGCGTTTCATGACTGGCCGGTGGTGGGCGGCGGTATCCTGATGACCCTGACCGTGGTCTTCCGCCACCACTCCAACGTGCGCCGCCTGCTCGCGGGCAGCGAGCACAGGGCCTATTAGGGTTCGGCAGGAAGGCTCTCCCACCCCGGCCACCGGCTGCTTCGACGGCGCACGCACCCGGTACCTGGCCGCCAACGTCGTCTGGGCCGATACGGAAAAGCCCATCCTTTCGCCATACGCCATCCGCTGGGTGCAGGGCGTCCCGGTCGGGGTCATCGGGGTGGTCACCTCGGAGACCCCGAGCATTGTCTCGGCCGGCGGAGTTCAGGGCCTGAAGTTTCTCGACGAAATCCAGGCCGTCAACCACTACGTAAGCGAGCTGAAGCAGCAGGGCGTCGAAACCATCGTGGTGCTGATGCACAACGGCGGGGACGGAGACCGCCAGGGTAAGGTCACCGGAGCCGTCGTGCCCCTGGTTCACGCCATGGACGACGAGGTGGACGTGGTCCTGACGGGCCACTCCCACCGGTGCTATCAGGGGCTCGTCGGCACCAAGCTGGTGGCCCAGGCGTGCTCCAACGGCATTGCCTTCGCCGATGTCGACCTGATGATTGACCGCGCCTTCAAAGAGGTGATTGCGAAAAAGGCCGAGATCGTGGACGCCATCCCTGAGGCCCCCGGCATTGCCCCGGATCCGACGGTTCAGGCCATGGTTCGCCGGTTCGCCGAACAGGTCGCACCCCTGGTCAACCGCGTAGTGGCCACTGCCGCGGAACGCATCGCCCGCGAGCAAAACGAAGCGGGCGAGTCAGCTCTTGGCAACCTCATCGCGGACGCCCAGCGGTGGAAGACCGGCGCCCGGATCGCGTTCATGAACCCCGGCGGTATCCGGGCCGACCTCGACGCCGGAGAGGTCACGTGGGGCGAACTCTACACCGTCCAGCCGTTCAACAACTACCTCGTCACGATGACCCTGACTGGCAGCCAGATTGAACGGCTCCTCGAGCAGCAGTGGGTCAACCAACCGTTCCCCAGGATGCTGCAGATATCGGGGCTTCGCTATGCGTGGCACTCGGACAGGGCGGTAGGGGACCGCGTGGATCCAACCGAGATCTTCCTCGAAGACGGGACGCCCGTCGAGCCGGAGGGGCGCTACAGGGTCGTCGTCAACAGCTTCCTGGCGGACGGCGGCGACAACTTCACGGTGCTGCGGGAGGGCACCGACCGGATGGTCGGGCCCGTCGACCTGGACGCCCTGGTGGAATACCTCCAGCAGCTATCGCGGCCGGTGAGCGCCCGGATTCTGGGACGGATCCAGCGCCAGCCGTAGAGTATCGGCGAACCCGCCCCGATCGAGCGGCGCCGATTTCGCTGCGCCGGTTTCACCGCTGCCGGTCGGCAGGAGCCGGGCCCTCACCGGTCACGATGGGGCAGCACGCCGAATTCTTCCGGGCGAAGGCCTGGCAAAAGCGGCCCAGCCATCGAGCAGGCGCTGGCGCAGCACCTGGGCTGGCAGGTCTGCCGGCACGAGGAGTAGGGGTGGCTCGAAGGGCCGCTCCTCCTTCGCCCTCGGGCAGCTGACGTGCGCGTTTGGCCGGCAGGGTCCGCGCGACCCAGATTGCCCCGGCAGCGGCAACTGTGGTAAGTTAACGGCAGACAACGAGAAACGAGCCAGGTGGCCACAAGGGGTGCCCTCCGGTGCGGCGCACGCCATCGCTGTTTGGTCAGCGAGGTAGCGACCGGGCCTGAGGGCTGAG
>JBFMCJ010000403.1 GCA_040754675.1 Bacillota bacterium | reverse complement strand
CCCGTCTGATCCTTAGAACAGGGCCGGCCGACACTTCCCCGAGCCGGCTGAGGCTGCCGGCCACGGGTTCAACTCAGTGGGCCGGATAGGGCTCCGGCTGCTGGTCGTAGGCGGGGGCGGGCCGCCGCGCCGATGGGACGTGCTTCTCGGCTTCGGCCTGGCAGTTGGAGCATAGCCCGTAAAACTCAAGGCGGTGCTGGCGCACCTTCACGCCCATCAGCCGCTCGATGCTGCGGTTGAGCTCCTCATCCACGGGTGTGGGGACGTCTTCGATCCGCCCGCACCGCTCGCAGACGAAGTGGTAGTGATTGCTGGCCGTCCCGTCAAACCGGCTGTACGAACTGCCGTACGAAAGCTCCAGCGCTTCGCCCGATGCCGTGAGGATCTTGAGGTTGCGGTACACCGTTCCCAAACTGATGTTGGGAAGCTCCTTGCGAACCTCCTGGTAGACCCAATCCGCCGTCGGGTGCGTCTTGGTGCTGCGCAGAACGCGCAGGATCACCTCGCGCTGCTTGGTACGGCGTATAAATCCCTGAATCCGCTCCATCCCCGCCAACCGTCCTCTCCTGTCGCGCCGATGGCTGCGATGACTGATGCTGCAACCGATCCGTATTAGCGCACTTTGTGACGTTTGGTGCAAAACTCGGTTCGAGGATACTGCTGGCGATGGTTACTGTCAACAATAACCCGGCGAGTTGTGACAAATGCCCGGGACATTGGACCAAGCGGGATTCAGCCGGGAGTGGAGGTCGGGGCCGTCCCCGGGCCGAACAACAGCCAGTAAAGGTGGGTGACCAAGGAAGTGCAAAGCCCGTCACAGCCGCTGTCGAAGCCTCGCTGGAAGACGATTGGAATCCTCGGCGGGATGGGCCCCGAGGCAACCGTCGATCTCTTCGCCCGTATCGTGCGTCTCGTGCCCGCGCAAAGGGATCAGGACCATCCCCGTATCATCATCGACAGCAACAGCCGTATCCCCGACCGGACAGCGGCCATCAAGGGAGAGGGCGAAAGCCCGCGTCCGGCGCTCATTGAGACGGCGGCCAACCTGGAGCGGGCGGGCGCCGAGCTCATCGCCATGCCGTGCAACTCGGCCCACTTCTGGTATGCAGAGATCGCGGCGGCGGTGCACATACCGGTGCTCAACATGGTGCGCCTGACGGCGGAGGCCGCGCGCCGAAAGCTCGCGGGGAGTGCGCCACACGGCCCGGTGCTGATACTGGCCACAACGGGCACCATCAGCAGCGGGTTGTACCAGCGCGCCTTTGATGAGATCGGGCTTCGAACGGTGGTGCCACCGGCAGATGCCCAGGACAAGGTCATGGAGGCCATTTACCTGGTGAAGGGCGGCAAGGCGGGTCAGGCTCGTCCCCTGGCGCTCGAGGTGCTGGCCGAGCTTTCCCGCACGCTGAAGCTGAGCGCAGTCGTGCTCGGCTGCACCGAGCTGCCGTTGATTCTCTCCCAGGGGGACACCGAAATCCCTCTTATCGACTCGACAGAGGTCCTGGCCCGGGCCACCGTGGAACAAGCGCGATGCGGCCAGCCTACCCTGCCCGCTGAAGCCGTACGTCAGTGATGCACGTCGGTGCGCCGTCCCTGGTGGAAATGCGCCCCTCGCCTGCCAGGCCGAGATCCGGCGCCTTCACGGTGAGGATCAACTCAAGCTGGCGAGGAAGCCAGAGTTCGATGAACCCGTTGGCCAGGCTGGTGACCATGCCGTCAAACACCACCCTGCCATCCGCCGTGCGGGCAGTGACGGCGAAGGGGGTATCGGGTAATTCGGCACGGCAACTGGAGATGTAGTGCACGCGGCACGGGTGCGTCTGGTTGACGTAGGGCGCCACGGCCACGTAAGTCTCGTTTGCGGGAAGGCTCACCCGGGCTTCACGGCCGTCCGGCCACTTGAGGAACAGCGCTTCGGTGGTGATGAAGCTCGTCACCGGCTCTCCGCGGGCGAACCACGCGTTGGCGAGGGCAACGGCCTCCCGGGCGCTCAGGCCGGCAACAGGGTTGCCCCCGATCTGGCCCGATCCGGTGCCCCACAGAACGGCCCCGAGCACCGCCGCCAGCAGGGCCCCGACCCACACCCAGGCCGAACCCCGCCTTCCTTTGCGCTCTGCCGTCCGCGGGCTCAGCCCGCCGGATCCGCGCGCGGCGCCGCCACAATCCGTCATGGTATACCATCCCCCCGTATGAGCGACTTCCCGGCGGGCATTGTAGCAGGCGGTCCACCCGGAGAACAGGGTCAAACGTTAGGACAGTGGAGCTGCCGAGCATGCCGGCCTTGATACAGGGGAGTGTTTTCAGTGGGGGCCGTTGAGGTGAAGCGCTGCCTCGGCGACGGACGCCAGAAGTGCGCCCGTGGCCAGCCCGGCTCCACCCCACAGCCGTTGCGGCCCTCGCTCGATAGAGGGGATCATTTCGGCGAAGACCACGTACAGCATCGCTCCGGCAGCGAGAGCGAAGGACGCGGGCAGCCACGCCGGCGACCCCAGGAGCAGCGTGTACGCGCCGACGGCCGCAAGGGGTTCGACCAGCCCGGCAGAGGTCGCCACGGCCCAGGTGCGCCAGCGGGTCACGCCGGTTCGGCACAGCGGCAAGGCGATGGCGAGACCTTCGGGCACGTTGTGAAGCCCGATGGCCGCTGCCAGGAAGGCGGCCTGTTGGGGCACCGGCGCTGCGTAGGCGGCCCCGACCGCAATCCCCTCGGGTGCATTGTGCAGGGCAACCGCAAGCCACATCAGCAGGCTCTGCCGGGCGCCCGGGCCCCGCTCCGTGCTACCGCCGGCACCCACAAGCGCGCCGGCCGCCATCCGGTGCAGCAGCCGGTCGAGCGCAAACAGGCCAACCGCCCCCAGAACGAGGCCGAGCGGCGCCCCCGGACCCCTGGTCTCGAGGGCGGGAACGAGCAGGCCATGGGCAGCCACCAGGGCCATCACGCCAGCCGTCATCCCGGTGAGGAACGCGTCGACGGTGGGCGGCAGCTCGTCGAGGAAAAGGGCCGGGAGCGCACCGGCCCCGGTCGCCGCGCCGGCCAGGAAGCTGGCCCACAGCGCCTGCACGTTCCAACTATATGTCCGGTGCCGGGGGTTCCACCCAGTAGCCCACCCCCACAATGCCGGGCCCGGCGTGGACTCCCATGGCAGGAGTGAAGGCAGTGAGCAGCAATTCGGCAGGCGCAAGCTCCCTCCGGACGCGCCTCATCAGCGCCGTGGCCTCTTCCGGGGCGTCCGCCTCCATGACGGCGAGATGGAGCCGCCCGGCCCGCGCGTCCGCGGCGACATCCGAGAGCATGCGTTCCACCGCGGCCTCGCGGCTGCGGACGACGGCCAGCGGCTCAACGCGCCCCTCCACGAGGGCCAGCACCGGCACGACTCCCAGCGCAGCGCCGATTCGCGCCAGCGCCTGGACCGCCCGCCCTCCTCGCCGCAGGTACTGCAGCTCCGGCACCATGGCAAACAAGCGCGAGCGCCGGCGGACATAGTCAACCCGCTGCAGGATCGCGTCCACGGTGGCCCCGGCCGCCGCAGCCCGAGCCGCTTCGATGACGACCCAGCCCTGGGCGGCAGCCGCCGTTCGGCAGTCCACCACGCGGGTCGGCACCGGGCTTTCGGGGGCTGCCAGCAGGGCGCTTCGGTGAACCGCGGTGAGTTCGGCGGGCAGCGTCAGGACAACGATTTCGCGCATGCCTCGGTCGGCCAGGCGACCAAAGGCCGCAAGGAAGTCCCCGGGCGAGGGGGCCGACGTGGAAGCCTGCTCGCCCTCGCGCAGCCGGTGGTACGCC
>JBFMCJ010000402.1 GCA_040754675.1 Bacillota bacterium | reverse complement strand
GAGAGGGAAAGGAGGGAGGTCGTTGGATGAAACCGACGCGCAGGTCAACTGCCCACAGGCTGCTGGACAGCCTGTGGCCGAAGCTGAGCGCCGGGGAACTGCCCCGGCAGGTTGTGAGCCGGGACGGCATGCTCAGGGGCACCGTTACCGGCCGCACGTGGCGGTGCCGGATGGAAGGCTGCCGGGGGACGCGGATCGAGGTGCGCTGGCCGGACGGGACCGCCACCAGGCCCTGCAGCGCCGGGGTGCGGGCTCTGGACGCCGACACCTGGCAGATCCGGTAGGGTGGCGGCCGTGGGGCGGGTCGTGGCGGTCGACCTCTGCAACACGGTGGCGGCGGTGAATGCCGCCATCGCGGCCTGCCTGGGCCTGGGGGCCGGGTGGGTGTGGGAGACGTACAGCCTTGAGCCGGCGGGCATCCGCGACGCCGAGGCCTGGTTCCGGGGGCATCCTGAGGTGTTTGCCGAGGCGGAACCGGTGCCGGGAGCCGTAGAGGCGCTGGATGGGCTGGCCGCTACGGGCTGGGAGATCGTGTACGTCACCGCCCGGCCGGAGTGGGCGCGGTGGCTGAGCGCGGACTGGCTGAGGAGGCACGGGTTTCCTCGGGGTAGGTTGGTGATGACCGGGGATAAGGCCCGGGCATGTCTGGCCCTGGGGGTTTCCGCGGCCGTCGAAGACGCGCCGGAGCACATCCGGGCGGTGTCGCGGGTGGTGCCGGTGTACGTGCCCCGGCAGCCCTACAACGGCTCCCGCCTGGGCTGGCCGGAGATCTGCCGCGCGTTGCGCGGCGAAGGAGGGCGAACACGTTGAAATATGACGTTAGGGTGGTCGTGACTGAGGATGACTTCCGGGAAAAGGTGGCCGGGCTGGTCGGATGCCTGGCATTTCCCGCCCTCTGCCGCCCCGGGGGAGGCGGGACGGTGGAGATCCTCGTGGACAGTGTGCCGGGTGGGGAAGTTTCGGGACTGGAGAAGGCGCTGGTCAAGCGTGGTGTCGCTTTCGACCGGTACATCGCCTCCGACCCCCCGATGGTGCGCCGGTTCCGTCCGGAGCGGGATGGATCGGAAGAGGTGGACGTCGAGGTCGAGCTTGTCGGCGGCGCCGAACCCGCCGTGCCCGTGTCGCAGTTGCTCGAGGCGCTCCGGGAGTGCCCGGACTACGGGAGCCTCCGGCGCAGGATCGAGCGGCTGGTGCGTGAGGCGGGGCCAGTGCCGCTGGGGGAGTAGCATGGCAGTGTTCCGGGACATCGTGCAGCCGTATCTCGACCGCGGTTTGGTGACCTGTCAGCGCCACCCAGACTGGCCGGACCTGGCCATTTTCAATTACACGCCCAGGTGTGAGTTCGGGCGGTGCTGGGACAACGTGACACGGATCTGCCGGGGCCTCGTGGTCGACCTGGCGCAGGACCGCGTGGTCGCCCGGCCGTTTCCCAAGTTCTTCGGGTTGTGGGAGCTGCCGGCGCTCGGTATCAACCTGCCGCCCGGGGATCCCGAGGTGACCGTCAAGCTCGACGGTGTCCTGGGTATTTCGTACCGCACGCCGGATGGGGTGCTGCGCTGGGCCACCAGGGGCTCGTTCGTGTCGCCGCAGTCAAAGGTGGCGGAGCGCATGTGGGAGGGGCGGCGGGAACCGCCACGTGGACTGACGCTGCTCTGCGAGATCATTCACCCGGAGACGCGGGTGGTGATCCCGTATGACTTCGAGGATCTTGTCCTCGTGGGAGCGGTGGAGACCGAGACCGGCCGCGACCTGGACTGGGAGGAGCTCGCGCGGGTGGCGCGTGATGTCGGGCTCCGCGTGGTGGAGCGGGTGCCGCTGGACCTTGAAGGGGCGGTGGCCCAGGCTGAGAAAATGCACGCGGGCTCGGGGGAGGGCTTTGTCCTGCGCTGGCGGGGCGGCTTCAGAGTCAAGGTGAAGGCCCGCGACTACGTCGAGGCGCACCGGGTGCTACTGAGGCTAGAGTCACAGCGCAACCTGGCCGAGGCCTGGGAACGCGGCGAGGTGCGGCCCCTGCTCGAGAAGCTGCCGGACGGTGCGGCTCTGGCCGCCCGCGTGGCGGAGCTTGACCTCCTGTACCGGCGGGTACTGGACACCTGCGCGGCCTTCTTCGAGGCTAGGCGCAACCTATCCCCGAAAGAGTACGCTCTGCAGGTACAGGCCCAGCTGCCGGCATGGCTCTGGCCGGTGGCCTTCGCGGTCAGGCGGGGCGTGGCGGAGGCGGAGCCCGCAGCCAGGCGGGCTGCGACGAGGAGGTGGTTGACCGAGGCCGGCCGGGAACCGGCCTGAGGAGACTGTCGGGTGGGGGCGTGGCCCTTTGGGAGGGCGCCGGCTTCGCACGCCGGAGGTGCGGGTTCGATTCCCGCCGCCTCCACCATTGAGGGTGCAGGAAGGCGGCTCGCGCTTGGTATAGAGGGGAGGCGGTGACGTGGCTGAGCGTATTCCCGCCACCCTTTGGGTGGGCGGGTCCATTACCCGCGAGCAGTACGAGGAAATCAAACGGCTCATCGAGCAGGAAGGCGATCCCTTTTGCTCCGAGGTGAGCCCGGACAGCCTGGTATGCCGGACCGGCGGTGCCCTGTGGGGCGAGTTCGAGGATCTGGAACAGTACCTCGTGCAGCACGGCATCCCGTTCAACCGCCATACAGAAGCGAAGTACGAGTACGATGCCACGCTGCGCGTGTTCAGGCCGGGGGTGCTGGATGAGGAAGTTCCTGCCAACCAGGACGGCAACATTGTGGTGCTGGCGGAGGACATCCGGCAGGCGATTGCCGCTACGACAGCCCGGGAAGACCTCGTCCACCGGCTGGAGGAACTCACGCGCGCGTGCGTGCCGCTGCCGCCCCTGGTGGTAAAGGATTGAGAAAATGTTGGGCGGCGAGCGCGGGAGGGAGAGAAGATGCCGCAGTACCTGGTGAGAACGAACTGCGAGCACTCCATCGTGATTGAAGCTGCCAGTGCGGACGAGGCCATGGAGAAGGCCCAGGCCATCGACGTGGACAGTTGGAGCCAGGCCTGGGCCGTTGTCGAAGCCGAAGAGTTCGAAGGAGGTGGGCCTTCTGAGCCTTGAGCCGCACGCGGCCGGCCAGCTCATGTTCGATCTGGGCGTGGCAGAAGAAGAGGAGGGGCACCGTGAGGGTGCCCCTCCCTTTGCTTCCGCGGCAGACCGGGCGGGCCCCGGGGACACGGCCCCGGCAGCCTCGTCAGCGGCAGCCCGGTCCCCTACACGCGGCTACCGTCAGGTAAAGTCCCGGCCGGAAGACGAGTGGACGCCCGAACGCGTTCGCTCGTACCTTTCAGGCCTGGGTCTGCACCCAGACAACCTGGTGGTGGGGCCGGACATGCTTAAAGAGCTGCCGTTTGGCGGGGTCCGCCAGGTGGACTGGGCGGAAGGAGCGCGCAGGGCGTGCCTCCCGCTTCAGTTCCTGCCCGGGTGGAGGTGGGAGCCCTACTTTGTCACCGCCTTCGGCCAAGAGGGCCTCATCCTCGGGCGCCCCTGGGTGGCGCTGGCCCGCGAGCCGTCGGGAACCCTCCTGCCGCAGCACCGGCGGCGCGGGTTCGGCCGGAAGTTCCTGCACCTCCTGCTGGATTTTCACCCGCGGCTCTTGTGCGTGGCCTCGGAAGACAGCCGGCTGTTCTGGGGATCGCTTGCCCCGGCCATGGTGCCCCATCCGCTGCGCGAGGGGTGTTTTGTGTCGGAAGAAGTGGCCTTTCACCTCCGGGCTTGCAGGCTATGCGCCGGGGAGGGACACAGCGGCTGAGCTGTACCCGGAGGATGTCCGCGGACC
>JBFMCJ010000401.1 GCA_040754675.1 Bacillota bacterium | reverse complement strand
TGACATAACTCACCCAAATCATCGCTCACCGCCTCGGAGAATCCATGACCGCTTATCACCGGGTTTCCACTTTTCAAATCCCCTCGGGGCATACCCCATGGGGTATGGTTTCCGAGCGGTCACCTAGAGGTCGGCCAGAACCCAACCGAACTGCCCGGTCACCAGGCTGAACAGTTCGGCGAGGGTTCCCGTGAAGGGCGTCGGCTCCCATGCCCCACGGTGGTTGGCCATGTCCAGCGCGTACCGCCCGGGGTCGATGCGGCTGAACCGGACCCGCGGCACCTTCTCGCCCCTCTCCCCGGAGTAGATCACCAGGTAACGCCCCCGGCTGAGCACGCCCAGGTGGGTGAGCCCCCGGGCCGTGAGGAGCTGTTGGATCTCCTCCCGGGCTGCCTCATTAAAGGCTCGACGGACCTCCGGCCGGTCCCAAGGGGGCTTTTCAGGCACTCACGCCACCGCCTTTTCCTGCATCGGGTACCCGCGGAAGGTCCACTGGAAGGGGTGACCCTCCGCGGTGTTCCAGCGGGCGATGAAGGCCAGGACGCGCTCCCGCAGATCCTCGGTGGAGTGGAAGTCTCCGTGCTTCAGGCACCGCCGCTGCAGGATCGAGAAGAAGATCTCCACCTGGTTGACCCACGAGGCATGGAGGGGCGTGGTGACGAACTGGAACTTCCCGCGGTGACGCGCGTTGAACTGGCTCCACCGGTGCTTCGGGCCATCGTGGTGGATGTTGAGGTTGTCCCAGATCACGAGGATGCGCGCCGCCTCCCGGTACTCCTCGGCCACCGTCTCCATGAAGCGCAGGTAAACCTGTTCGGCGATGTCGACCCGTCCGGCGGGAGCGTCCGAAGGTCACGCCCGGGACCGCCCGATCGCAAGGACCCCTGCTGGTGCGAAAGCGGCCTAGTGCTCGACTTCGAAGGCATACCTGGGCTGGCGGTAGTCAGCGGACATGACTTTCACATGGCATGCGGATTACTGCGTTCGCCTCAGGCTGGTAGCCGCGGCGGGAATACGATAGCCAGAGAAGCCACCCATAAGCAGGACCGGGCTCTATCCGCTTCGAAACTTACCGCTGAGGCGGGAAAAGCGTCGACCCAGGCGGCGGGGTGAGAGCGCTTGGGACTGACTCAGCTGACCGTCCACGAGGTGGTTAAAAAAGCGGTCTCGGGCTACTTCCAGCTACCCGCGTTCCAACGCCCCTTCGTGTGGAGCCCCGATCAGGTCAAGGAGCTCGCCGTTTCGCTTTATAGCGGCTATCCCATCGGCACCCTGCTGCTGTGGGAACCCAGCGACTGGGCGTTTCCAAAAGGCCCCTCGAGCGCCTTTCCTGCCCACTGGATCGTCGATGGCCAACAGCGCACCACCGCCCTCTGCCTTCTCTTCGGCCAGAGACCCAACTGGTGGGACGACCGGGACGAACCATGGGACGGCCTGCTCCGCCGCAACGAGGTCATGGCGGCGATCAACCCTGTATCCCGGGAACTGGATTTCGCGCTGGCCAACCCGGTCCGCCGGCGGGACCCCAACTGGATTCCAGTGAGGCGGATCCTGGCACGGGAAACCGAGGAATCCCTCCAGGAACTGGTAGATGACCTCGTGGCTCGTCCGGGTTCCCCGCAGGCAGCCCGACCGGGCAGTCTGTATGCGGCCCTGCACGCCCTCTGGCACCGGATCCGTACCCAATCTATCCCTGTCATCACGGTCAACCACGACGTGGAGGACGTCGTCGAGATCTTCACCCGGCTCAACCGGCAAGGCACACAGGTGAGAGAGGCTGACGTCATCGTCGCCGTTTTAGGGGCTGCAGAGCCCGGGTGGGTTCGGAGCGAGCTCCTGGTGTTCCTGCGCGAGCTGGCGGACCGGGGCTTCGACCTTGGGCCCGGCATTCTGACCCGGGCCCTGATTGGCATGGAGCGGGGAACGGCACGTCTTATGGACGGGGTGCGAAGCGGCGGCCAGTTACCTGCTCGAGGCAAGGAAGGAACAGTCGAACCGTTTTGGGGACCGCCCGCCGTCGGAGTATGGCCACGGTTCAAAGAAGCCGTGGCCCTGACGCTCCGCCACCTCAACGACCGGGGACTGCTCAACGCTGAACTCCTCCCCTCCAAGAACAGTCTGATCCCTCTGTTCGCCTTCGTGGGTCGGTTCCTGGCGGGGTCGGCTTCGGGGGCGCTCGACCGACGCGTGTTCGGCCGGGCGTTCCGTTGGTTTCTGATGGCCAATCGGGAGGGGCGTTACAGCGGCTCGGCCGTCACCGCCCTCAGCCAGGATCTAGCCCGTATCACCCGGGCGGATAATGCCCAACAGGCTCTGCATGCCCTTGAGGAGACCCTGGAGCCGTGGACCCCGGATCCGGACGACTTTCTCGTCGATTACCGCAAGGACCGGTTCATGCGGTTGCTGCTCTATTTGACACTGTTCCAGCGTGGAGCCGTCGACTGGGTCAACGGGGTGCGGATCGGGTTCGAGCGTCCGGGCAGCCTAGTGAGCGAGGGGTTCGAACCCGACTGGCACCACATCTTCCCCGCCAGCTTCCTCCGGCGGTCCGGGATACCCGAGGAAAGCATCAATGCGCTGGCTAACGTCACCGTGCTCAACGAGCGCACCAATCGCTACCGACTGAGCCGTTGGCCGCCAAGCGTCTACGTGCGCCACTTCAACATACCGAATGAGCACCTGGAGAGCCATCTCGTCGATCCTGGCATTGTCGAAACAGGCACCCGGGAGCGCGTGAGCGTCGAGGCGTATGAGGCGTTCATCCGGAACCGGGCGGAGCGCCTGGCGCAGGCCGCCCGGCAGTATCTCGACTCGCTGGCGCGGGGGTGAGGGAAATGGCGGTGGCCGTCTCGGTCATCAACTACAAAGGCGGCGTGGGCAAGACGACGCTGGCGGCCAACCTGGGCGCGTACCTGGCGGCGCAGGGGAAGCGGGTGCTGTTGATCGACCTGGACCCTCAGGGAAGCCTGACGTTTTCCTTCGTCAGCGAGGACGAGTGGCGGGACCTTTACAAAGACCGCAAGACTGTCCGCCTCTGGTTCGACCGGTACATCTACGACCGCGCGGGGACGGCCTTCCAGGACCTAATCATTCAGCCACCCGCGGTCGCCGAAAGGTTAGCGGCCCAGGCCTCGCGGACACGGGGCACCGGACGGTTGGATCTGATCTGCTCGGATCTTGGGCTCATCAACGTGGACCTGGAACTCGCGCCCCGGCTGTCGTCGGGCTCCGCCACCCAGGCGGCACACAACTTCCTCAAGGTGCACTCGCTCCTGCAAGAAGGTATCCGCTCGCTTCCGCCCGACCGCTACGACTTCGTCCTGATGGACTGCCCGCCCAACTTCTACATTGTTACCAAGAACGCTCTGGTCGCCAGCGACCACTATTTGGTGCCTGTCCGCCCCGATTACCTGTCGACCATTGGCCTGGACGAACTGGAGCGCCATGTGGCGCAGCTCGTCGAAGAGTATAACGGCTATCTCGGCCGGGTACCGGCCGCCCGCCTCGGCCCGAACGAACCGGGCTGGCAACCCATCCGCCCGAAGCTCCTGGGTGTGGTGCTCACGATGGTGCAGCTCTACCGCGACCAACCCATCGGCGTACAGGAGCACTACATCCGGCGGCTTCAGGAAAAGGGTGTGCCCGTGTTTGAGACCCGGATTCGCGACAACACAAGCCTGTTTGCCGAGGCGCCCCAGTGGGGTGTGCCAGTGGTGCTGACCCAGGCACACAACCCATCCCAGGAGCTGGCACGGGAGGAGCTCGAGACGCTGACTCAAGAGTTTGTCCAATGGCTGCA
>JBFMCJ010000400.1 GCA_040754675.1 Bacillota bacterium | reverse complement strand
GCTCCACTCCAACCAGCCCCCGTACAGCCTGCTCGACCGGGGGATCGAGGGCAGCGTGCTGCCCTACTGCCGCGAGCACGGCATCGCCGTGCTGGTCTACAGCCCGCTGGCCCGTGGGCTCCTGACCGGCAAGTTTACGCAGTCCGCGACGTTCCCGCCGGGTGACAGCCGGGCCGAGGAACCCCGTTTCCAGGGTGAACAGCTTCGCCGCAATCTTCAGAAAGTGGAGAAGCTCAAGGTCCTGGCCGCCGAACTCGGCAAGACCGTCGCGCAGCTCGCCGTGCGGTGGGTGCTCGACCAGCCGGGCGTCACGGTCGCGCTGTGGGGCGCCCGCCGGCCCGGCCAGATCGCCGAGGCGGCTGGCGTGGCGGGGTGGACCCTCACGCCCGAGGTGCTGCAGCGTATCGAGGCCATCATGCAGGACGGGGCCGCCTCGTTGTGATGAATGAGGCCGACCCCGGATGGGCCCCAGGCGGAGATCCGGTTGAGCGGGAAGGGCAACGTGGAGGCGAGCGGAGGTGAGGGCAATGCGCCGGGGGGCTGCGGTCCGTGCCGCATCGCTACGCAGATGGTGGATCGGGCTCAGCCTGTTGGTGGCCGTGCCATCGGGAGGAGGGAGCATTTTGGCCTCCGAGGCTCCTGTCCGGATCGCCTGGTGCGGCCAGGCATGTTTCATTCTGGAGAGCGGGGGTTTTCGAGCCGTCCTAGACCCGATTCCGCCGACTCTGGGCTATCCACCGCTCAACGTGACGGCCGACCTCGTGACGGTCAGCCACGAGCACGGGGATCACAACCACGTCGCCGCCGTGGGCGGCGAGCCGCTAATCCTGCGGGGCCTGACGGGCGGGGGAAGTGGGTGGGCGACCATCGACCAGCGGGTGGGGCCCGTCCACGTGCGGAGTGTGCCCGCTTACCACGATGATGCTCAGGGAGCGAAGCGGGGGCGCAACGCGATCTTCATCCTGGAGTGGAGCGGCCTGAGGTTCGTCCACCTGGGTGATCTGGGCCACCTGCTGGACACGGCGGCGGTGCAGGCCATCGGTCGGGTTGACGTTCTCTTCGTACCGGTGGGCGGCTACTTCACCATCGACGCGGCCCAGGCCACGGCCGTGGTCGACCAGCTCAAGCCGGCCGTCGTGATTCCGATGCACTACCGCACGCCGGCGCTGGGCGGCAGGCTGCCCATCGCCACGGCGGAGGCCTTCCTGGCCGGCAAAGCGGCCGTCAGGCGCTTCGGGTCGAGCGTGGAGGTATCGCCCGGGAAGCTGCCGGGCAGGCGAGAGGTCTGGGCTCTGGCGCCGCCGGGGACGTAACCGTGCTGGGCGCCCTTGAGCGATTCGAGCAAGCCGGGGTTAAGTAGGGCGTCCGGCAAAACGGCTGCACATATCGGGCGGAGCGGCCAGCCGTGCAGGTGGCCATCGGCGGGCCTGGCCCGCGGGACATTGCTCCCTGGACAATCCTCGGTAGACACCACCGGTTCGGGGGCCTATAATCTCACCGGCTGAGGTTTGCTCAGGTTTACTCAGCTCTTGACACTCTCTGGCGGCAGGGCGCCAGGCAAAGGGGCATCCAACCGGTGGGAGATGGGCGGTTCCTGCAGGCATGCCGGCGTCAGCCGGCCCATCCCACCCCGGTCTGGTTCATGCGCCAGGCCGGGCGGTACCTGCCGGAATACCGCGCGCTTCGCGAGCGGATGAGCCTCCTGGAGATCGTGCACCGTCCCGAGGTGTGCGCCGAGGTGACGCTACAGCCCGTGCGGCGCCTCGGCGTCGATGCAGCCATCCTCTTTTCAGACATTTCCATCCTCTTCGAGGGGCTCGGGCTTCCCTTCGAACTCCAGGAAAACCGGGGGCCCGTGGTGCCCGAGCCGGTGCGTTCAGCTGAGCACGCCGAGCGGCTCGATCCTTCGGGCGTCGTGGAGCGCCTTCCTTTCGTCTTCGAGACCGTGCGGCTCCTGCGCGCCGAGCTCGACGTTCCCCTCATCGGGTTCGCGGGGGCGCCGTACACGCTGGCGAGCTACTTGATCGAAGGTGGGCCCTCGCGCACCTTCGCCCAGACCAAGCGGCTCATGCACGGCGACGCCGGTCTCTGGCACGCCCTGATGGAGCGCCTCTCGGCAGCGGCGGCGTACCTCTTGCGGGCGCAGGTCGAGGCGGGGGCTCAGGCGTTGCAGCTCTTCGACAGCTGGGTGGGGTCGCTTTCGCCGGCCGATTACGACGAGTTTGTGGCGCCGCACATGCGCCGGCTCTTCGAGGCGCTCGCCCCGCTGGGGGTGCCCACCATCTACTTCGGGGTCGAGACGGCCGGCCTTCTCGATCGCATGGCAGCAACTGGCCCGTCGGTTGTCGGGGTGGACTGGCGCATCGAGCTGGACGAGGCGTGGCGGCGGGTCGGGTACGACCGCGCCATTCAGGGCAACCTCGACCCGGCGCTGTTGCGGGCGCCCTGGCCCGTCATCGAAAGGCGCGCCCGGGCCATCCTGGCGGCCGCTGGCGGCCGGTCGGGGCACATCTTCAACCTGGGCCACGGCGTGCCGCCGGATGCCGACCCGTCGGTCGTCCAGCGCCTGGTCGCCCTGGTGCACCAGGCGACCGCGGCACCCACTGCACCAGCCGCATCCGTGGAGCCGAGGACAGCTGCGCGAGCGGGCGTTCACGGGGAGGCCGCCCGGGATGCCTGACGAACCGGCCCTTCGGGGCGTGCTGCTCATGGCGTACGGCAGCCCGGAGCGCGTCGAGGATCTGGAGGCCTACTACACCCACATCCGCGGCGGCCGGCCCCCTTCACCCGAGCTTCTAAGCGAGCTCCGGGCCCGCTACGAACGCATTGGCAGCCGTTCGCCGCTGGCGCAGGTCACCTTCCGGCAGGCGCAGGCCCTGGAGCGCCGCCTCAAGTGTGCCGGCGGCCGCCCCTGGAAGGTCTACGTGGGCATGCGCCACTGGCGGCCGTGGATCCTGGACGCCGTTTCGCAGATGGCCGCCGACGGCGTCCGGCAGGGCGTTGGCCTCGCCCTTGCGCCGCACGCTTCGCGGATGAGCACGGGCGCTTACCTTGAAGCCGCCCGGCGAGCGCTGGCGCAGATAGACGAAGCCGCACGCCCGGCGCTGCGCTTCGTCGAGAGCTGGGCCGATCACCCGCTCTTCGTGGAGGCGCTGGCGCGTCGGGTCCAGTACGCCCTCGAGCAGGCGGGTGTCACCGGCGTCGAGGCGGACGGCGCGGGGCGGGACGAGGTCGGGGACTGGGCTGTGCTCTTCACCGCGCACAGCCTGCCCGAGCGGATCCTGAGCTGGGGTGACCCGTACCCTCAAGAACTGGAGCGGACGTGCCGGGCGGTGGCGGCCCGGTTGGGGATCACCGGCGCCCGCTGGCGCTTCGCCTACCAAAGCCAGGGCCGGACGCCCGAACCGTGGCTGGGCCCCGCCCTGGACGACGTGCTGCGGCAGATGGCGTCCGAGAGCGTGCGGCGGGTCGTCGTCTGCCCTGCGGGCTTCGTGTCGGACCACCTGGAGGTCCTGTACGACATCGACGTCGAGGCCGCCGCTCTGGCGCGCCAGCTTGGCATCGAGCTTTTCCGCACCGACTCGCTCAACGACGCCCCCGATTTCATCGAAGCGCTCGCAGCGATTATCCTGAGCGACGGCGAGCGGGTCCCGAGCGACAGTGGCCGGGGGGCGGTGCGCCCGTGAGGGTGGCCATCGCGGGTGGCGGCATCGCGGGGCTCGCGGCCGCCAGAGCGCTGGTCATGGAGGCGGAGAGCGCAGGGCTGCCCCTGACCGTTGAGGTTTTCGAAGCCGCACCGCGATGG
>JBFMCJ010000399.1 GCA_040754675.1 Bacillota bacterium | reverse complement strand
AAGCCCCGCCCCTGCTCCCCCGCCCGGGCGGCTTCAATGGCAGCATTCAGCGCCAGCAGGTTGGTCTGCTGGGCCACCTCGCCGATGAGCCCCAGGATCAGTTCCACCTGCGCCACGGCCTCGAGCAGCCTCAGGGCCAGCTCGTGGCTTTGCTGTGCGGCCTCCCGGGCCGAGACGGCCTGCCTGGCTGCTTCCGCGCTGAGCCTGTCCCCCTCGGCTGCCGCCTCGCCGGCCCTGGCAGCCTGGGCAGCGGCCTGCGCGGTCTCCTCGGCCAGCCGGCGGGCCTCGGCGAGGAGTTCGGCCACGGCCCGGGAAACGTCCTGGCTCTGCCTGGCCTGCGCCTCGGCGGTTGACGCCAGTTCATTGATGGCTTTGGCCGTCTGCTGCGACCACTGCGCCGTCTGCTCCGTGACCCTGACGAGCCCCTGGCTCACCTGTGCCAGAGCGTTGGCCTGCTTGAACACCTCCAGCAGCACGTTGTGAAAGCCCTTGACGACCCGGTTCACCTGGTGGGAAAGCTCCCCGCGCTCGTCAGCGGCTCGGAACGCAACCCGGTAGGTCAGGTCGAGCCGGTCGCTCATGGCGGTGAGGCCGGTAATGGCCTGGGAGATGGGGACGTGGATGAACCGGTAGAGCGCGGGCGTTCCTGCCGACGCGGCGACAACTGCCGCGGCCAACGCCACACCCGCCCACAGAGGCCAGCCGCGCAAGCCTGGCGGCAACGCTGGTGCGGCGACGCCGGCTACGACCACCGCCACCAGGCAGACACCCGCCGCCAGCACCGCAAGCCGCAGCCACAACTGAACTGCCAGCGAGCGCATGGCCAATCCGACCTCCCACGGCGGCGTGCGGCCTTCTCCGGCGACCCGAACGTGCCCCTGCTGCCCCTCCAGGAATTGGTCGGCGCTGCCAGTTTTCCCTGCTTCGAGAGGAAAACGGCGCTAGGGAGCAAACGCCGCTACGGCGAGAAGCGGCGGCGCACCAGGCGTTCGGCGAGCGACACGGCCGCGTACAGGAGCGTGGAGAGGCCCACGAGCAGCGCCAGCGCCGCCATCACCAGGTTCATGTCGAACACCTGGCCCCCGTACACGATGAGGTAGCCGAGCCCCCGCCCGCCGGCCAGGAACTCCCCGGTGACGGCGCCGACCAGCGCCAGCCCCACGTTTGCCTTGAGCGCGGCGATGATGGCCGGCACCGCCGACGGCACCACCACCAGCCGGAACTGCTGCCAACGGTTCGCCCCCAGCGACCGCACCAGTGTCAGCCGGGCCGCATCCGTGGCCGTGAAGGCGGCATGCACGACCACCACGGCCACGACGACCGTGATGGCGATGGCCATGGCGATGACCGAGCGGAGGTTGGTACCGAGCCACACGATGAAAAGCGGCCCCAGCGCCACTTTCGGGATGGCGTTGAACACCACCAGGTACGGTTCGACGACCTGGGCCAGGTAGGGCGACCACCACAGCCCCGCCGCGACCCCCACCCCCAAGCCGGTGCCAACGGCGAACCCCACCGCCGTCCCGAGGGCGGTACTCGCCAGGTGCACGCCCAGCTGCCCCTGAACCCACAGCCGCACCAGGGTCTTCGCCACCGACGACGGACGGCTTGTAAGAAAGGGCGACACGATGCCCCGGTCGGCGGCCAGCTCCCAGGCGCCCAGGAACACCGCCAGCAGCGCCATCTGCCCCGCCAGAACGGCCGCCCGGCTGCGGCGCGCCGAACGCAGGTAGGCACGCCGGGCGGCCCGCCCGTCCTCCCGGTGCAGCGCGACCTTCCGCGGGTCTACCCCGTGTGGGGCCACCCCGTAAGGGGATGCGGCGCCCCCGGGCTGTTCCCGCAGCCGGCTCGTTCCGGCGTCAAGCGACACGGGGGTTTACCGCCACCTCCAGGTCCGCCCAGATGAGCGAGAAGTAGTCGGAAAAGCGCGGCGACCGGCGGGCCTCGACGGGAGAACTCCGGTAGCCGCCGTCCAGCTCGATGCGGTACTCCCGCTTCACCCGGGCGGGCCGGTGCGTGAGCACCACCACCCGGTCGCAAAGCGCCAGCGCCTCGCCGATGTCGTGCGTCACCAGCAGCACCGTGGCCCCCCGGTCTCGCAGCGCCCGGCTCACTTCCTCTTCCAGCACGAGGCGGGTCTGGGCGTCTACGGCCGATAAGGGCTCGTCGAGCAGCACCAGCTTGGGATTCAGGGCCAGCGTGCGGACCAGCGCCGTGCGCTGCCGCATCCCGCCGGAGAGTTCCCGGGGAAACCGGTCCTCGAACCCGGCCAGCCCGGAACGCGCAAGCAGCATCCGCACCTGGCCCGCCGCCCGGCGATCGCGGGCTCGCCGCACCTCCAGGCCGAGGAGGGCGTTGTCCAGCACGGTGCGCCATTCCAGCAGGCAGTCCTGCTGCAGCATGTACCCCACGTCGGGGCGCGGCCCCCGGACGAGCTGCCCGTCGATGCGCACCTCGCCCCGCTCGGGTTGCAGCAGCCCGGCGACCAGCGAGAAAAGCGTGCTCTTGCCGCACCCGCTTGGCCCCACGATACCGACGAACTCCCCCGGGCCGGCGTGCAGGGAGAGGCCGGCGACGGCCGGCGTCTCCCCCTGCGGGCTGTGATAGCTGAAGTGGACGTCCGCGACGTCAACGGAACAGCCGCGCCCCGCCGTCATGGCTCGCTGACCTCGGCGACGGCCCGCTCGGAGAACCGATTGGTCATGATGGCGTCGAACGAAACCGACCCCTGCAGTTCGCCGGCGGCCTGCATCACCTCGAGCAGGCGCTCGAACCCCTTCTCGGAGATGACGGGCGTCAGGCGCCAGGTTCGCTGATCCTTGTAGCGCTGGATGGTTCGCACCAGCACGTCCCGATCCATTGCGGGGAAGAACGGCGCCACGACGCCGGCGATCTCCTCGGCGGCGTGGCCCTGCACCCAGAGCTGGCCCCGGTAGATGGCGTTGGTGAAGCGCTGGATGACGTCAGGGTTGCGCTGCATGTAGCTCTTTCGAGCGTGGTAGACGGTGTAGGTGATCTCGCCCCCGTCCACGCCCAGCGAGGCCACGACCCTGCCGATGCCGCGCTTTTCCATGGCGGTCATGGTGGGCTCGAACTGCGCGATGTAGTCGCCGAGCCCGGCCTCGAAGGCGCCCGGCGCGGCCTCGAACGCAAGGTTGGTGATGATTCTGACGTCCTTGTGCGGCTCCAGGCCGTGCTGGCGGATGATCCACTCCAGCACCATCTCCGGCACGCCGCCCTTGCGCCCGCCGACCACGGTCTTGCCCTTCAGGTCGGTCCAGCTGAAGTTTGGGGTCGCCTCGCGGGCCATGAGGAAAGACCCGTCCCGGGCCGTGAGCTGAGCGAATCCCACGGCGTGGTCCTGCGCGCCGCGCAGGTAGACGTAGACGGCCGCTTCGGGGCCGAAAAAGCCGATGTCCACCGTACCCGACAGAAGCGCCGCCATGCCCTTGTCGGCACCCTGAGCCGTGGACAGCTCGACCTTGAGGCCTTCTTTCTCGAAGAAGCCCAGGGCGAGCGCCACGTACTGGGGTGCGTAGAAGACCGAACGCACGACCTCCGACAGGCGCACGGCGGTCAGCGGCTGGCCTTCGGCGGCATGCGCCGGCAGCGCCCCGAGGAGAAGCCCTACCACGGCCACAATCGCCACCAGGTACGCAGCCGCCCCTTCATGCGGATTCCCCCCGCTGTCGTACTGGTGCGCCAGGCCCAGGAACGAAGTCCCGGCTCCGGCGCATTCACCCCCATGCTACGCAGGGGTAGGGGCGGGGGTGCGCCGCGGGCAGGGGGGAGGGTGCAGGCGCCGCTACCCGGCCGCGCCGAGA
>JBFMCJ010000398.1 GCA_040754675.1 Bacillota bacterium | reverse complement strand
GGCACCTTCCCGACGGGGACGGTGAGGTTCAGTGTGGGTTACTTCAACACCATGCAGGATGTGGAACAGGCGGTTCATGCGGTGAAGGCTATCGTCGCGTCAGGAAGGAGGTGAGGCCCTTGAAGCTCTCTACCCGAAGCCGCTACGCCTGTCGGGCCCTGGTGGCCCTGGCCCGGGCCGGCGGTAAGGGGCGGTCCGTGCAGATCAAAGAAATAGCGGCCGACCAGGATATCTCCGCCGATTACCTGGCCCAATTGCTGGGGTTCCTGCGCTCCGGCGGGCTGGTGAGTACGCAGCGGGGAACCAGCGGAGGGGTAGCCCTGGCCCGTTGTCCAGCCGAGGTGACGGTGGCGGACGTGGTGCGGTTGACGGAAGGGACCCTTGCGCCTGTGGCGTGCGTGGACCATCCGGGAAAATGCCCCCGGTCGCCCCGCTGCGCAGTCCGTGAGGTATGGGTCCAGCTTAAGAAGGCCATTGAGACGACGCTGGAGAAGTATACCCTGGCCGACCTGGCCCGCCGGGAACAGGAACTGGCCACCGGGGCCCCGATGTACTACATTTAGGCCGGCAGTGGCGGGTGGCCGGCCCGTCCCGGGAGAGTTGTCCAAGGTGCGCATCGCCAGGGACATGACGGAACTGGTAGGGAGAACACCTCTCGTTTACCTCAACCGCGTCACCGCCGGGGTGCGGGCGCAAATGCCCGGGGCCGTGCGTCGGGCCGAGGAGATCGCGGCCTCTCCGGTGGGGCTCCGGGCCCGCACCGCACACAGGGGATCGCGGCCGGGTTCGTCCCCGAGGTGCTGCGGACCGACCTGATAGACGAGATAATCCGCATCACCGCCGACCGGGCAGGTCAGATGGCCCGACGCCTGATGCGGGAGGAGGGCATCCTGGCCGGCATCTCCTCGGGGGCCGCAGCACGGGCGGCGGTGGAGCTGGCCAGGCGCGCCGACATGGAGGGAAAGCTGATCGTGGTGATCCTGCCCGACACCGGGGAGTGCTACCTCAGCACCTGGCTCTTTGCCGACCTGGCGGAATGAGTCCGGCCCTACTATTGACTGTAGTACTACGCCGTTATATAATTCCCCCCAGCCGGGGGTGGAAACGTGAGCAGGGACATCCCCATCGAGTTCAGACCGGGTGGGGCGGGACTGGGCAAAGTGCTGGGTGGGCTGGAGGCAGAGGTAATGGAGGTGGCCTGGAGCCGGGGTCGGGTCACAGTGCGCGACGTGCACCAGCACCTGCTCGCCAGGCGACCTCTCGCCTACACGACCGTGATGACCACCATGACCCGTCTGGCCCAAAAGGGCCTCCTTCAGCGGGAGTTGGAGAACAACTACTACGTATACCGCCCCGCCCTGACTCGGGAGGAGTTCATGGACCGGGTGGCCAGGACGGTGCTGGACGGCCTGCTGGAGGAGTTTGCCCGACCGGTTTTCTCCCACCTGGTAGAAAGGCTCGGCAGCGAGGATGAAGCGAGGCTGAGGGAACTGGAGGAGATCATCAAGCGGCACCGGTCGGGAGAGCCGGCCTCGCCGCGGGGGTCGACATGGGCGGAGCCGCGAGGGCGAAAGGAACGTAGACAGGGATGAGCCACCTGCACCCGTTCATTGTCTACGCTTTCTTCGGGATGCTCGCGGGCAGCGCCCTGGCCGGGCTGGTCACGAGGCTGTCGGGGCTTCCCCCTGACGTTCGGCGCGGTGTCTGGTGGGCCCCCCTGGCGGTGCCCTTCGTTCTGTACGCCGCTTCCTGGGCGTGGCGCTGGCGGGTGGCGTGCTGGGTCCCGCTGCTGGCAGGGCAGGGGTTCGCAGGCGTCATCCTGGCCTGGTTGTGCCGGGCAGGAACCATGCTCGCTCACCTGCTAGCACCCTTCTTCGCGGTTTCCCTGGCGGTGGGGGTGGGGAAAGCGATTGCGGGAGCGGTATTGGTCGGCCGGCTCCGGCGCCAATTCCGGCCCGAGCCGGATGAGAGCTGCGTGACCCTCACGCTGAGGGCGGTGGCAGAGCGCATGGGCATCAGGCCGCCGGCGGTGATGGTGGTACCGCGTCCCCTCTCGCAGGCGTTCACCGCGGGCATCATGCACCCTGTGGTGATACTTTCCCGGCCCCTGGTCGAGCAACTGGACCCTGAGGAGCTGGAGGCGGTGCTGGCTCACGAACTGGCTCACGTGAGGACCGGCGACCACTGGAAGAAGTGGCTGGCAGCCACGGTGCGGGACATCCTGTTGTTCACCGGGCTTTCTCCCTCAGCGTTTCGCCGGCTCCAGGCCGAGACGGAAGCCATGGCCGACGCGGCATCCGCCCGCGTCACCGGAAGGCCCCTGGCCCTGGCAGCCGCCCTCCTCAAGGGCTACCGGCTGGGTACTGCCGGAGGCTGGTGGCAGCTGGCGCTGGACAACTTCTCCCCCCTCAGCGGCGCCGGAGAGGTGCAACGTCGGGTCGAGGCGTTGCTGCAGGGATCCGCGCGGTCCGGACGCAGAGCAGGCAACCGGCGCTGGCTCGTCCTGGCCGTGTGGCTCCTCACGGGAGTGATCCTGGTTCCTCTTTGCTGACGGCCTTCTTTTGTGCCCGAATCTACTACGGGTTGTAGGAGGTAGGCGAAGGTGAGCGCAAACGCCGAAAAGAAGGCGAGGGTGATGGGCGGTCCTGACGGGGAGCGCCGCCGGTTCCCTGCGGTCGCCGTATTCGTGGGGGCGGTGGTGCTGGTGGGGATCGTACTGGCAGGCACCCTCCTGTGGGGCAGCCGGGAGATCCCCGGGCGGGCGGCGGAGGGAGGGTCTTACCGCCTGGCGCCTCGCAGGTACGACCCTGCCGTGAGGGTCGAACAGGCTGACATCGTGCCGGAGTTTCGCGATGGGAGGATATACGTTGACCTGGCAACGGTCGAAGAAAAGGGGATCGTCAGGTTCAGGATCCCGAATAAACCCGTCAGGTTGCCCAACGGGAGCGATTTCGACTACCTGCCCGTGACCGTGTACGTGGCTCCGTCGGGCCGGGTGGTGGCGGCGGTTTCTTTCTGTGAACCGTGCAGCGGTACCACTTTCCACATCCGCGGGGACCGGCTGGTGTGCAACGTGTGCGGTACCCAATGGCGGCTGGAAGATCTCAAAGGGCTGAACGGAGGGTGCCTGCTGTTCCCGCCCGATGAAGTCGACTACCGGGTGGAGGGCGGCAAGCTCATCCTCGACGAGCAGGAACTACGATCCTGGCAACCCAGGATCTAGAAAGGGGATGAACGGGGGTGCAAAGAGGTTACCCTGGCGGGAGACGGGCCGATTTGGTGCTGATCCTGGCGCTGGTGGTGGGCGTCGTGCTGGTCGGGGGCTTTCGAGGCTGGGGCGGCGTGACGGCGGCCGGACTGCGCGACGCCGCGGTCGAAGGTTTCTGCGGGTGCTGTGCCGGTGGACCGGGTGGTTTTGGCTTCTGGGGTCGGGACGCGAGTTCCTCGGCGGGTGGCTCCGCACCTGATCTGCAGAGCCTGGAGCAAGCTGCCCTGGACCTGTACCGCCGGCAAACGGGGGACACGGGACCGGTCCAGGTGCAGGTGAGGGACTTCGGGTGTCACCTGCAGGCCGACGTTTACAAGGACGGGCGGCTGGTCAACAGCTACGTCTACCGCTACGGCCAGTGGCAGGACATCTACTAGCCAGACCCCGGGACACAGCAGAAGTTGAGGGGGCATACGGGCGGGAGGTGAACCCGGTGGGCCTGGCCGACATCGCCTGGGGCAACCTGCGTCGCACTGCGGGGAGGACGGCCTTCCTCCTCCTGGTGGTGGCCGCCGGCGTGGCCACGGTGACGGGCATGTTTGCCCTCACCGGAGCCATGCGAAGGGCGGTCGGGG
>JBFMCJ010000397.1 GCA_040754675.1 Bacillota bacterium | reverse complement strand
CTGGTGCGCCAGCCCACACAAGCTGTGCCCGAAGTGGTCAGGGACTACCGGATTCTCGGCGACCACGAAGGCACCTGGCGGACGTTGGCGCATGTAGAGCGGAACTACCTCCGTATGCGCCGTCACCGGTGGGAACCCGTGCGTTGCCGGCGCTTGCGTGTAGAGGTGCTGGCCACGAACGGGGCGCCGTGCGCGGAGATCTTCGAGGTCCGAGCTTACCCGCCCGCGAGGATGTGAGAGCGTGAAGATCACGGGGGTCAAGGTAACGATTCAAAGGCGATGTACGCGCGGAAGTTTGGCGGAGTGGGGTACGTCCCGAGGGATGTGCTCTTGCCGCAGTCGACCCAGCTCCTTCCGCGTGACAGCGCGTTCGCCGTCGTCCTCAGGCGGAGACCGAGGAGAGCATCACCGGAATCGGCGAGGCATTGACCGTGTGGGATGGGGTGACCGCTCAGGTCGTCGAGATGCTGCTCAAGCCGGTCCTGATTGGCGCTGCCCGACGGCGGTCTACGTGCTCCGGTACAGGCGTATTCGATCCAGCGAATCGGCAGGCACTCCTGCGGTTTCATGCTGGAGGCCATGAGCGGGATCGACATCGCGTTGTCGAATCTTTTGGGGAAGATTCACAGGTAGCCCGTGTAGTAACTCCTCGGCGGCGCGCGCCGGAAAGGCAATCTACGTCTACGCCAGCCCTGCGGTGCCGGTCGACTTGCTGGAAGAACTCGTCGGCAGGACATAGTGGGCTTCGTCCAAGACCCCGGGCCGGTGCTGGAGCGCGTGGAGGCGTAGGTGAAAGAGGCCTTGGCCCACCAGCAGCCTGCCGAGGAGGAACTTCGGGCAATCGAACAGGCCACAAGCGCCAACCAAGCGGAGCGGCAGCGGGTGATTCACCTTTACCGCAAAGGCAGCATCGGCGAAGAGGAGGCGGAACAGGAGCTGAAGGCGCTTGCCCGGGAGCTGGCCGAACTCGAACGGCAAAAGGAGGCTGTGCTGGCTCGGGACCTCCAGCGCCAGCAGCTGCAAAATCAGGTGGTCAACGCCCGGGTCCTGCTGGAGCAGCTAAAGGACAAAGTGGAGCAGGCGGACTGGGACACGAAGCGGGAGCTGGTCGAGACCCTGGTGGAGGGTATCCGCATCGAAACCCTGTGGGAAAACGGCCGCGAGGTGTCGCAGATTACCGTGCGCTACCGCTTCGGGCACACCCTCGGAGGTGCTTTGGATGGCAACGTTGGTGCGTTCATTTCGGTGCTACTTCTCCATCGGGGGCTTCGCCGTTTTGCAACGCCACTGGATGATGAGCGGACTGACGTTGGGCGCCCTCAAGGTAGCGCGCCCCTTTCAGGGAAAGGCGGGATAGGAAGGGATGTCGCTCAAAAGAACCAGGCAGGGGATCCTCTTCGGGGGCGATTACAACCCCGACCAGTGGAGTCCGGAGGTGTGGCAAGAAGACGTCCGGCTCTTCAAGGAAGCCGGCATCAACTCGGTTACGCTGGGCGTCTTTGCGTGGTCAAGGTTGGAACCGGAGCCCGGCCGCTACGACTTCTCGTGGATGGACGAACTGATGGGGCTCCTGCATGACAACGGCATCTCGGTCATCCTGGCCACGCCCACGGCAGCACCGCCGGCCTGGTTGTGTCGGCTCTATCCGGACGTATTGCCTGTCGACGCCCGGGGAGCCCGGTACGGTTACGGCAGCCGGCGCCACTACTGCCCCAATAGCCCCAATTACCGGCGCCACGCCCGGGAAATCACAACGCGGCTCGCCGAGCGGTATGGCCGGCATCCCGCGGTTAGCTACTGGCACGTCGACAACGAGTATGGCGGCCCGGCCTGCTATTGCGACCGGTGCGTCGAAGCTTTCAGGACCTGGCTCCGACAGCGATATGGGACGCTCGAGCGCCTGAATGAGGCGTGGTACGCCGCGTTCTGGAGCCAGCGCTACCAGAAGTGGGAGGAAATCGATGCGCCGCGCCTGACCCCGGCCTACCACAACCCGGGCCAGACGCTGGACTGGCGAAGGTTCATGTCGGATAGCTTCCTGCAGTGCTACCTGGAGCAGAGGCAAATCCTCCGGGAGCTATCTCCCGACGTGCCGGTGACGACCAACTTCATGGCCTGGTTCAACGGGCTGGACTATCACGCCTGGGCGCCGCACCTGGACATCGTGTCGTGGGACTCCTACCCGCCCACTGGGGCTGATCCTGCCGAAACGGCCGCTCGCCACGATCTCATGCGGGGCCTCAAGGGTGGCCGCATGCCGTTCCTGCTGATGGAGCAGTCGCCGAGCCAGGTCAACTGGATGGAGTACAACCGTCCCCAGCGACCCGGCGAAATGCGGTTGCGGAGCTGGCAAGCGGTGGCACACGGAGCCGATGCAGTCTGCTTCTTCCAGCTCCGGCAAAGCCAGGGCGGGGCCGAGAAGTTTCATGCCGCCGTCATCGGGCATGATGGGAGCTCGCGGTCCCGGGTCTTCCGGGAAGTAGCTCAGGTGGGTACGGAGCTCGGGAGGATGGGTGGGCTCGTCGCGGGCTCCGAGTATCGCGCAGAAGTCGCGATTCTCTTTTCCTGGCCGAACTGGTGGACCATCGAGCAGGAACCCCGAATCTCCCAGGGCCTTCATTACATTCGTGAAGTGATGCGGTATTACCGCGCCCTGTGGCGGCATCATTTCGAGGTCGACGTGGTCAGCCCTGAAGCCGAGCTTTTCCGGTACCGGATGGTCGTAGCGCCTCTCATGCGCATCGTCACGCCGTCACTGCAGAAACGCCTGGAGGAGTACGTCCGCGCCGGCGGCGCGCTGCTGGCCACGTTTCATAGTGGCTTGACGGACGAGAACGACCGCGTGCATCTGGGAGGGTATCCGGGCCTGCTGCGCGGTTTATGCGGCGTGTGGGTGGAGGAGTTCGACGTGTTGCCTCCCGGGCAACTGACCACCGTTAGCGTGCGTGAACCTTACGCGATGCTGGCAGGGGAATACAAGGCCGAGCTGTGGTGTGATGTCATCCACCCGGAAGGGGCCCGCGTCCTTGCCACCTTTGGCGCCGACTATTACGCCGGTATGCCCGCGCTGACCGAGCACCTGGTGGGCAAGGGCCGTGTGATTTACGTGGGCACCGCGCTCGAACCCAAAGGGGTGTATGACTTGGTCGGGTGGCTGGCGTCGGTCCAAGGGGTCAGGCCGGTGCTCGGCGCGCCGGAAGGGGTCGAAGTGGTTCGACGGTGGCATCCCGCAGGGCCCGACGGACAACAGCCCTCGCAAGCAGAGCCGGTGCTATTCCTATTGAACCACAATCCCTCTCCCGCTTCGGTCTTGCTGGAGCGCGACTACGTGGATCTGCTCACCGGAGAGCCGTGTCGGGGGGAGTTGGCCCTCCCTTCCCGAGAGGTGCGTGTATTGCGGCCCATCTAAGGCCCAGGGCGCAACCCAAACACGAGCCGGGAGGGGTGACCCGTGAATTATCGGTACCTGGGAAGGACCGGGCTGAAGGTCAGCGAGCTTTGCCTGGGCGCCATGACTTTCGGGCGTGAGGCCTCGGAAGAGGAGAGCCGCCGGATGATGGACCGCTTTGCTGAAGCCGGCGGCAACTTCATCGACACGGCCAACGTCTACACGCGGGGCGTGTCGGAGGAGATCGTTGGTCGGTGGCTGAAGACCAGGCGCCGCGAGGACTTCGTCATCGCCACCAAGGTGCGCTTCCCCATGGGGGAAGGGCCCAACGACGTGGGGCTCAGCCGCAAGCACATCCTGGCGGAAGTGGAGGTAAGCCTGCGCCGGCTCGGCACGGACTACATTGACCTCTACCAGGTGCACTGTTGGGACCCGGCCACGCCGCTTGAGGAGACGTTGTCCA
>JBFMCJ010000396.1 GCA_040754675.1 Bacillota bacterium | reverse complement strand
AAGCCGGCGTTCGAACCAACCGCCGAAAGTGCGTTATCGACGAGCGACTGCCCCCAGTTGGCCAGCCAGGGAACCATACCCATCACCACAGCTGGAGCATGCCGGCTCGGACTGGCCTGGAACGCCTGTGCCCCTATGACCAACCCGATATAAAGCAGGATCGGTAACACCGCCACGAGGGGAATGACCGTAAGCAGCAGAGGCACAACGCCCAGGAGGCAGACGACCAGCACTCCCACGCCCGTGGCGACCGAGTACCCAATGCGAGCTCCCACGCTCTTCCACCCGGGGTGCCCGATATACACTGCCGTCGGGAACATGCTGCCGAGTAGACCACCGGTCAGAGACCCCAGACCGTCGACAAGCATGGCCTCGCGCGTGTTGTAATCGTCGCCTGCCGCGCAAGCACTCTCGACGTTATTCATCGTCTCGAAGAAGTTGTAGACGCCGAGCGGAATCGCAGTGGCCAGGTAAGGTGCAATCTCCCTCATACCGACAGCCAGCGCCGAAAACGCCGGAACCGGGAACGCCGGCCTGATACTGGCGACAGTCTGTGCAACCGCTTCGGGCCTCATGTAGCCGGTAGCCCACCCGAGGATAGTTCCAGCTATGATCGCGACCAGGCCGGCAGGGAGGTCTCCCGGAAAACGCTTGCGGGCAAACCAGCCCATAAGGATGACGGTCAGGCTGACCATCGCGATGTACGGCACTTCCCAACTCTGCATGGCCGGCCTCATAGCGATGTAGGTTAGAGACACCCCCGCCAGCGTTCCCAGCATTGCGGCTCGGGGGGTGTACTTGCGTACAGTGGGCCCAACTGCTGCTCCGAGCACCTCAACGACGGCCTCGATAAAGCACCACGCCACTCCCGCCCGCCACGCGACCAGTGGGTCGCCCGTCTTCCAGTAGATCGGCCCCACGATGAGAAAGACGACTATGAACATGTGAGGGACACTGACGCCATACGGGAGTGCAGTCACGTCGGTGCGGCCCTCACGACGCGCCAGCCGGCGCGCCATGAACGCGTAGTAGAGGTTGCCGACTGCCAGGGAAACACCCACAGCGGGGAGTACGCGCCCGTAAACGAGCCAGTCAGGCATCTTGAGCGTCATGCTCAACAGCCCCGCCAACACCATGATGTTCGTGAGGCTGTTCGTGAAGAGACCGAAGAAGCCATTCCAGTCTCCCCGCACCCACCACGGAACACTAACGGGTTTCATATTCCACCACCTTCTCACCTGAGTTCCCTACAGGCGATGCTCACAACCCCGCCAGTGCCTGCAAAGCCTCTTCAAAGCACTCCATAGGCGCCCGGGTCAGCCCGGCACCCACCTGCCCCATCCCCGCTTCCCTGTGAGCGATCCCCGTGTTGATGACCGGAGTGATCCCCGTTTCCACCACCTTTCTCACGTCTATCCCCGCAGGCGTTCCCACGAAGCCCAGCACGGGTATGGTGAACGTCTGGTTGCGCCCGAAGCAAATCTCCCCCATCTCGCGCGTCAGGGCCACGGCATCCTCCGGCGTCCCGCCCACGAACTGAACAATGGCCGGAGCCGCCGCCATCGCGAATCCCCCCAGACCCGCCGTCTCCGTTATGCTGCTGTCCCCCAGGTCGGGGTTGGCATCTTCCGCCGTGAACCCCACGAAGTAGAGCCCGTTTACACGGGGGGCGGCCGCAGTGAACCACCGATCCCCCGTGCCGCTAACACGAATGCCGAACCGGGTACCGTTCCGCGCCATGGCCGTCACGAGCGTGCAGTTCGGCATCCCGTGGGCTGCGTCCATGGTGGCCTTGCACGCAGCCATGGAGAGGTTCAAGAAGAAGTGGTCGTTCCGGCTCAGGAACTCCCCCACCTCAGCGACCACGGCACCACTGACACCCGCGTTACCGAAGTGCGGCAACAACCCCCGCACCAGCAGGGAAGTGGCCGCCGCGTTCCGGTTGTGGCACTCGTCTCCCATGTGCAACGCCCTGGCGATGATCTGTTTCAGGTCGATGCCCCCGCTGGCCCGGACCACGTCCCTCAAGGCAGGCGCCAACACGTCCCTCATCCACCGCAGGCGGCTGATGACCTCCTCGGAATACGCGCCGAAGCGCAGTACCCTGCCCAGGCCTTCGTTCAGAGTGGCGAATGCGCGGTTACCGTATGCCCGGTTCTCGACCACAACCACCGGCATGGAGGCGGACACGACCCCAGCCATGGGGCCAACCGCGCCGTGATGGTGGCACGGTGACAGCTGCACCTCTCCACTTTGGACCAGGCGCTCCGCCTCGGCGGGCGAACCAGCCAGGCCCTCGTACAGCAAAGCCCCTATGACGGCACCCCTGACCGGCCCGCACGCCTCCTCCCACCGGAGCGGGGGGCCGGCGTGGAGGACCACGTTCCGCCTCATCCCCGGAACAACTTCATCCGCCCTGGCCACGTCGATCCAAACGGGTTGGGAGCCGCAAATGCGCTCGAAGGCCTCTCTGTTCGCGGATTCCACCGCATCGAACCGCTCTTCCAACTCTGATAGGGCAGCGATCAGCTCCGGTTTGCCCCCGGCGGGAGGACGCCAGTCCACGTGTACGTGCTGCGCTCCGACTTCTCGCAGGGTATCAGCGAACTCCCTGAGTCCGATGTTGATTACTCTCAGTTCCCGGCGAAACAGATCCACCACTGGAGACATGGCAGCATCCTCCCGTCCTAACTGCGTGCCCGTGCCATGCTGGCTATCAGGCCCGCCAGGCGGGCCGCACGGGCATTGCTCGGCTGCAACACCACCCCCGCCGCACGCAGCACCGCCTCCTGCCTGTCCAGATCCTGCGGATCACCACGCGTTCCGCACACAGAGGCGACGACGCTGAGGTACCGCCCCTGGGAAGCAGCCAGCTCCTTCGCCCGGACCACACCTTCGGCGAGCACCGAGCCCGGGTCCGGGTGCGCCCCGTATCCCAGCACCACATCCAGCAAGACAACGGCCACCTCGGGGTCACTTGCCTCGCGCTCAAGCCTTTGCAGGCGCAACGCAGGATCGATCATGGGGTGGGGCCTTCCGCGCGTGAACTCGTCATCCCCCAAGTCCACGACCGTGTCCCCCGTGCTCACCCACGAATCGCGAAGCCGCCAGCCTGGTTCGAGGGGCGTGTTCGAATAAACGGGGCCAACCCTCTCCCGAAGGAGCAGCATAGCCTCATCGCAAAGCGTGCCTCCGGAATACAGGCCGCGCAGGAATTTCTGCCCGGGCGCCATCCGGTCGACCTCTTGCCGAGCAACCGAGGTTAGCTCGACCCCCGCATCACGTACCGCCTCGAACGCACTCTCTCCCCGATCGAGGGCCACAGCCATCACCGCGGCTTCCTCCAGGGTGTCTGCAGCGTACCCGCCCGCGCGCCGTATTGCCTCCCGGTTACCGCCGAGGAACACTACCACCACCGGCTTCTCACAATTGGCTACAGCAGCGAGCACTGCTTCGGCAGTTTCGGGAGCAGGCGGTTTGGCCACGAGCACGATCACACGCGTGCCTTCGTCTGCTTCCAGGGCGGCCAGGCCCTGAAGCATGGCGATGCCCCCGACTCGCGCCGAAACGTCCCGCCCGCCGGTACCGACCGCCTGCGATATCCCGGCCTCGAGGCGGTCGATCAGCACGGAAACCTGCTGAATGCCGGTGCCAGCCGCCCCTACGATGCCGATGGTGCCGCGTCTGACTGCATTTGCGAACCCCAAAGGAACGCCATTGATTATGGCCGTGCCACAGTCCGGTCCCATCAGGAGCAGGCCCTTTTCACGGGCGAGCAACTTAAGCCGCAACTCGTCCTCGATGCTGACGTTGTCGCTGAACAACATTACGTGGAATCCCCTGCGGAGCGCTTTGGCCGCC
>JBFMCJ010000395.1 GCA_040754675.1 Bacillota bacterium | reverse complement strand
GATGCTCTGGACAATGCGGTCGCGGAGAGCTTCTTCGCCACCCTGCAGACCGAGCTGCTCGATCTCAGGCCGTGGCCGACCCGCCAGTTGCTGAAGACCGCTGTCTTCGAGTACATCGAGGCCTTCTACAACCGCCGCCGGCGCCACCCGGCCCTCGGGTATCTCAGTCCGGACGAGTTCGAGAGGAGGTGGTACCTCCACCACGAAGTCCCCGCTACGGCTGCTTAGCCACAGGCTGTCCACGAAACTGGATCAACTCCAGAGCCGTGGGGAAACGCACACTGGAGGCGTTGGGGAAGGCCGGCTTCGAGTACATCGTAGGGATGCGAATGCGCCGGGTGCGGGGAGTGCGGGACGAGGTGGTGGGAAGCCCCGGCCGCTATCGGGTGGTGAGTCCGACCCTGAAGGTGAAAGAGGTGGTCCGCCAGGGCCGCTACTACATCCTGGCGTACAACCCCAAGGCGGCCGAACACGACCGGAAAGCCCGCGAAGAAGTGGTCGCCCGCCTTCGGGAGGCCCTGAAACCGGGCAGCCCCAGCCATCTCATCCGCCACAGCCGTTACCGGCGCTACCCGAAAGTCCACCGGCAAGCCTGGGAACTCAACGAGGCGGCCATCGAAGCGGATGGCCGCTACGACGGGATGGCCAACACGAATCGGGATGCGGCCGAGGTGGCGCAAAGCTACAAGACGCTGTGGTGGGTGGAGCGGGCCTTTCGGGACCTCAAAAGCTCCTTGGAGATCCGCCCGGTCTACGTGTTGACCGACAAGCATGTGCGGCGGCATGTGGCGGTTTGCTTCCTGGCCTTCGTCCTCGAGTCGTACCTGCGCCACAAACTCGGGGATACGATCTCCTACCGCCAAGCGCTGGCAGACCTGGAGAAGCTAAAGGCGGTTCCCCTCCAGATCAAGGCGAAGCGCTACGTGCTGCGCACGGAGCTGAAGTGCAAGGCTTCCGCCGTCTTCCGCGCGCTGGGCATCCAGCCGCCCAACCGCGTCGAAGACCTGCCGCTTACTCAGACCGCGTAGTGGCACGCCCCTCGCGCGCCCCCGCAAAGCCCTGTCGTTAAGGGAAGATCACAAAGTCAGGTGTCAAACTCCAGCCCGATCGGAAAGCGCCGACTACCTCAGCTAAGGATCGGGATCTTGATGCCCGTGCGGCGGGCGGTCTCGATGGCCTTCTCGTAACCGGCGTCGGCGTGGCGCACCACGCCCAGCCCCGGATCGGTCGTCAGCACCCGCGAAAGCCGCCGGGCGGCGTCGTCGGTGCCGTCGGCCACGACCACCATCCCGGCGTGGAGCGAGTACCCGATGCCGACCCCGCCGCCGTGGTGCACCGAGACCCAGGTGGCCCCGGCCGCGGTGTTGAGGAGCGCGTTGAGGATGGGCCAGTCGGCGATGGCGTCGCTGCCGTCCTTCATGCCTTCGGTCTCCCGGTTCGGGGACGCCACCGACCCGGCGTCCAGGTGATCCCGCCCAATGACGATGGGGGCCTTGACCTCGCCCCGCCGGACCAGGTCGTTGATGATGAGCCCCATCTTCGCCCGCTCGCCGTAGCCGAGCCAGCAGATGCGGGCCGGCAGCCCCTGGAACTTCACCTTCTGCTGCGCCATCCGGATCCAGCGCACGAGCCGCTGGTTTTCGGGAAACGCCTCGATGACCGCCTGGTCGATCCGGTGGATGTCCTCGGGGTCGCCCGAAAGCGCCGCCCACCGGAACGGCCCCTTGCCCTCGCAGAACAACGGCCGGATGAACGCCGGCACGAAGCCCGGGTACTCGAACGCCCGCTCGAGCCCTGCCTCTTTGGCCTGCTGGCGGATGTTGTTGCCGTAGTCGAACGCCACCGAGCCCCGGGCCTGCATGTCCAGGATGGCCTGCACGTGCACTTTGATGGACTGCCGGGCGCGCCGCACGTACTCCGCCGCGTCGCGCTTGCGCAGGTCCGCGGCCTCCTCGAGGGTGAGGCCGGCGGGGATGTAGCCGTTCAGCGGGTCGTGGGCCGAGGTCTGGTCGGTGACCACGTCGGGGATGCGGCCCCGGCGCACCAGTTCCGGGAAGACCTCTGCGGCGTTTCCGACCAGGCCGACGGAAAGGGGCTCCCGCCGGGAGACGGCCTCCTCCACCCATGCGAGCGCCTCATCGAGGTCGTGCGTCATGCGGTCGCAGTAGGCGGTTTCGAGGCGGCGCCGGATGCGGCCCGGGTCGACCTCGACCACCAGGGCGACCCCTTCGTTCATGGTGATGGCGAGGGGCTGCGCTCCGCCCATGCCGCCGCACCCGCCCGTGAGCACCCAGCGGCCGCGCAAAGTTCCTCCGAAGTGCTGCGAGGCGCACTGGGCGAACGTCTCGTACGTGCCCTGCAGGATGCCCTGGGTGCCAATGTAGATCCAGCTTCCCGCCGTCATCTGGCCGAACATGGTCAGGCCCATGGCCTCGAGTTCCCAGAACTTCTCCCAGGTGGCCCAGGCCGGCACCAGCAGGCTGTTGGCGATGAGCACCCGGGGTGCGTCCGGGTGCGTGCGGAACACGCCCACCGGCTTTCCGGACTGGATGAGAAGGGTTTCATCTCCTTCCAGCTCTTTGAGGGCGGCCACGATGGCGTCGAACGCCTCCCAGTTGCGGGCGGCCTTGCCGGAGCCGCCGTAGACGATGAGTTCCTCGGGCTTCTCCGCCACCTCCGGGTCCAGGTTGTTCATCAGCATGCGCAGGGCGGCTTCCTGCGGCCAGCCCTTGCACGAAAGCTGCGTGCCCCGAGGGGCGCGCACCACCCGCGCGGTCTGCGGTGCGGCCATGTTGCCCTGACCCCCTCTTTTCGGTCTACGTCCGGGCGCTCGGGGCCGTGCGGACGGCCTCAGCACCGGAGCCGGCCGAAGTAGGCGCTGGCCACGGTGGGGCTACCGACGAGCTGCCGGCCTGGGCCGGAGAGGACGATTTGTCCCGATTCCATGACGTAGGCGTAGTCGGCGATTTCCAGCGCCCGCCGTAGGTTCTGTTCGACGGGGAGCACCGCGAGCCCTCGCTGTTTGACCCGTTCGAGGCCGGCCACCTCGGCCCCGGTGTCACGGAAAGCCAGCCAGCTCAGCGCCCCGGGGATGTCGACCGCCCCCACCACGCGCCGCTCCCGCGGCACCGGTAGCCCGCCAATGATAAGCCCGGCACCAGCTCCACTCCCCCGGGGTTCTGCATCCAGGCGTTGGAGGCCACCACCAGGACGCTCGACGCCGCGCCGCCGAGGGCCACCGGGATGCCCGTCAGCCAGTGCGCCAGCGGCGACAGCCTCTCCCAACCATACAGGTACAGGGCAAAGCTCATAGTAGACCCCGAGGTTCTGGAAGGAAAGCCCGTGGTTAAGGGCACCCGCCTTTTTCAGAACATGGGCTCCGACGTTGCTTGGGTTCGACTGGAGGCTCCCGGCAGTTCCGACGACGAGGTACTGTCTAGGGCACGGAAGGAGCGCCGGGTCCTGCTTACTTTCGACAAGGATTTCGGCGAGCTCGTCTTTCAACGGGGTGACCATGCCAGCTACGGGGTCGTGCTGTTTCGAATTCCCCTCAACTCACCACGGGCAGTAGCACAGCCACGGCTAGGCGACTCGGGGGAAGGACTCACGTTCACGCGTCGTCGATAACGTGCGGCGCTAACTCGGGATAGCGCCGGCGCAGCGCCTCGGGATTTGAGAGCTCCTCTGCTTGCCGAATAGCCATCTCGGTCTCTTAAGGGTACAGCGCCGCATACCGAACCGCGGCCTCTACACCCTGCCTCGAGAATTCCTGGCCTCATTATCCATCACGAGGTATCCCCCTGCAAGAACGGTGCCGGCCGGTGACAGCGTGGCAAAGACGTCCCTACTTCATGTGCTGGATA
>JBFMCJ010000394.1 GCA_040754675.1 Bacillota bacterium | reverse complement strand
CCCGGCGTAAAGTGAAAAACATGGAGGCCGCCCGGAAACGCTGGCACTGGTCGAGCAGTCCCCGCACCGCTGCCACCAGGTGCCGGTTCCCGCACCGCTGCACTATGAACCAGTGGAATTCTCGTGTGATCTGAGAGAGCCCGACATAATCCTCCGCCGACAGCCGATCCGCCATAGCCTCGATCATGGTTTCCATGCGGCGGAAATCGGCCTCCTCGAAACGGTAGGTTGAAAGACGGGCAGCCAGGCTCTCCAGCGCGGTGCGCACCTGGTAGATGTCGCGGATGTCCTCCACGTCAAGGTCGGCCACCACCATACCCCGGGTCCCCATCTCCACCAGGCCTTCCGCAGCCAACCTGTTGAGAGCCTCTCTTACCGGCGTGCGGCTGACTCCCAGGCGGGCAGCAATCTGGTACTCCGACAATGGTTCCCGCGGCTTAAGTACGCCGGCGACAATCTCACCCCTCAGGGTCTGGTAGACCGACTCCTTGGCCTTTGCCTTGCCCATGGCCATGGCCCTGGTACCGCCTGCTCCCATGTTCCCACTCCTGTTCTGTGCATACAGAAGGGAATGCCGCGATGCATACTACCTAGTCTGCTGCCTCGCATACTGCGTGGTATACCATTTCGTATGGGATACTTCGACGCCGCCAGCGGTTTTCCTTCTGCCCCCGGCTACCGGCACCAGCGCAGGGCCCACCCCACCCGTAACTCACCACTCGCCCTGGGTGCCCGCCGAGCATCAGGAGGGAATTGGGTCCCGCCGGCGAACAACTAAGGAGCAAGATCCTATAGCATCTAGCATAGAGCGGAGGCACGCCATGCGCAGGGATCTTCCGCCAATTACCAGCACCTCCGCAAGCGACGCTGTATACCAGCGTCTCCGCGACGGCATTCTCTCCGGCACGTTCCAGCCAGGGGAGAGGCTGGTGGAGCGAGAATTGGCGCAACAGCTACGGGTGAGCCACATACCGATTCGGGAAGCTCTCAAAATGCTTGCCCGGGACGGCCTGATCCAGTACACCCCCTTTAAAGGGGCTCAAGTCATTAATTTGACCCCGGAAGAATTGCAAGACTTTTATGAGGTGCGAGCGGTCCTGGAAGGTTTCGCAGCCCGGCTGGCTGCAGACCGCATCTCCCCGGATGAACTTGAGGGGCTGAGGGCCCTCATGAAACAGGCGTACGAACTGGCGAACGAGGGGAACGTACCAGAACTGGCCCGCATTAACCTCCAGTTCCACGAGGCGATCGCCAGGTCAACACGCAACCATGTGTTAATGAACTTCCTGGAGCGCATCCGCAACCAAATACACTTTTTCATGTTACAGTCTTTGGGGGTTTCCGGCCGACCCTCCCAGACCCTCCAGGAGCACGAGGCTGTCCTGGGTGCTCTGGTCGACCGGGACGGCGACCGCGCAGAGCAAGCAGCTTCCCAGCATGTGCTCGCGGCGTGCAGGGCCGCCCAGGCCGCCAAGAGCCCGGTCCGAGCATGAACAACCCGGCTAAGGAGGAGAGACGGGTAGTGGAGCTTGCGAAACAACGATCGAGCGTCCCGCCAACCATCCAGGATGCCACAGGCCCGTTCACGCGCCAGTTGGCGGCTCAGGTCGTGGCCCTTCAGCCGTGCGATATCCCGGATACGGTAAAGCACAGGGCCGAGCAGTGCGTTTTGGACTTCCTGGGGGTGGCATTGGGGGCCTCACATCACCCAGTCGTAGATAAACTACTGTCTGTGGCGCGAGCGACAGGTTCGGCCCCGCGAGCCACCCTGATCGGTCGCCCGGAGTGTGCGGATTGTTTGTGGGCAGCCCTCATTAACGGCTCAATGGCGCATGTATTGGACTTCGACGACACCCACTTTCCCACGATCCTTCATGGCTACACGCCTGTGCTGGCAGCCTTGTTTGCTGCCATCGACGACCCGACGGTGTTTCCCGGGGCAGGAGAACGAGATACAGGGCACAGCGAGGTCTCAGGCGAGGAGTTCTTGACAGCCTTTGTGGCAGGCTACGAAACTGCTTCCCGGGTGGCCCTGTGCCTGCACCCGGGTCATTACAACCGCGGGTGGCACCTGACTGGCACAGCCGGAGTGTTTGGCGCATCTGCGGCGTGCGGCAAGTTATTCCACCTCAACGAGGACCAAATGACGAGCGCGCTTGGGCTTGCGGCGGCGCAAGCTTCAGGACTGCGCGTCATGTTCGGGACCATGACCAAGCCGTTCCACGCCGGCAAAGCAGCCCAGAATGGACTGCTCGCGGCGCTGCTGGCGAGGGAGGGGTTCACCAGTGCTCCGGAAAGCCTGGAAGGCCGTCGGGGATTCTGCCACGTCTTCTGTGACGAACCAGCCCTCTGGAGGCTCACCGAAGACTGGGGGATTAAATGGGAACTCCTGGCCTCCGGCTTCAAACCCTACCCATGCGGAGTGGTAACTCACCCCGCCATAGACGGCGTGCTGGCACTGCGGCGAGAACACCGCCTGGAGCCTACGTCGGTGAAATCGATCCACGCCCGCTGCCATCCCTTGGTGCTTGAGCTTACGGGAAACGCCAATCCCGTCTCCGGCCTCGAGGGTAAGTTCTCAGTCTACCACTGCCTTGCCGTGGCCCTCGTGGACGGAACCGTGGCCATGCAGTCTTTCACCGACGGCCGCGTGCTCGACCCCCTGATCACCGACGTCCGGGCCAGGGTACATGTCACGCCCGACTCCAGACTGGACCAGGATCAGGCCGAGGTCTCCATCGAGCTGTACGACGGCCACGTCGTCCGCCACCTCGTGCAGCACGCGTCTGGCACACCCGAGCAGCCCCTGACAGACGCTCAACTTCAGCGCAAGTTCTCGGCTCTCCTGGCCTGGCGCCCTCAAAGCGGCCCCTTGGCTCTGGATCAGAGCACCGTGGACCGCATCCGTGAGTGGGCGCTCGGGATCAGAGGTCTGAGGGACGTACGTGCGCTCCTCCACCTGACTCGCCCCAACCAAAGTCAATGCGGGGAGGCAGCAACATGAACGAAACATCCCGCGATGTGAGGGAATGGTTCACCCAATCGCAGGTGCAGAAGTGCCTTGACGCACTGCGCAATAATCAATTCAACGCCCTCTATGCCTCCGACCCGGAATCTGCACGGCGGGTGGTCCTGTCCCTCATCCCCCCGGGGGCCACGGTAGCGATAGGAGGTTCGGTGACCATCCGCGAACTGGACCTCCCCCGCCTGCTCCGGGACCAGGGACACCGGATCGAGGACGGCTGGCAGGACTTCGACAGCGAGGAAGAAGCACGCGAGGCGGCCCGCCGCCGCCTCCTGGCTGACGTCTTCCTCTGCAGCACGAACGCCCTTACGCTCGATGGCAAGCTGGTCAACGTGGACGGCAGCGGCACGCGGGTCAACGCCATGATCTTTGGGCCGCGGCGCGTCATCGTAGTGGCCGGGATTAACAAGCTGGTGAAAGACGTGGAAGAAGGGCTGTGGCGGGCCAAGAACGTCGCTGCCCCCATGGTTTACCACGCGAAGAACGCCCGCACCCCATGTGCCGTAAGCGGGCGCTGCACTTCCTGCCTGCCCCCCACGCGTCAGTGCCGCGTAGTCACCATCCTGGAGGCGCGTCCGCGCCTCAACACTGACTTCCATGTGATAATCGTGGGGCAAAGGCTCGGATACTGACACCGACAGATGTCCAGCCGGCTCCCCCTGGGAACCTTCACCCGTTCCCCCGGTCCGCCGGGGACGGCCGAGTGAAGCAGGAGATCGCAAGCTCCCGGTGAAACCTCGTGTTGCAGCGTAGAGAAGCCGAGCCCCGCATCCCCAGGTAGAGGGGACCTTCTATGGGTATGGCCAGCCGGCATGAAACCCGGATCAGGATCATCCTCAGGCCGGAGGCGGCCCGGG
>JBFMCJ010000393.1 GCA_040754675.1 Bacillota bacterium | reverse complement strand
AAACCAACCCCCGCCGAGAGCAAAGCATTACCCCCCTCGCCTCAAACCCGCCGCAAGTGGCCGCTCGGCCACCCGCGGCTCACCGGATGAGCCTCACCGGCACCGGCCTCGTCACCGTCCAGAGTTCGACCAGACCCAAGCGGTCCAGCGACGGCGTCTCCTCGGGCTCCGGACCCGGTCCCTCGATCAAGGCACGGTAGCGCACGTGTGCGCCCGGCGGCACCGGGGTGTCCCTCCCGGGCACCACCGGGGTCCAGCTCGCGCCGCCGTCCGTTGAAACCTCCCACGACACCGAGGAGCCCTCCGGCAGGGCCGCAAACACAGGCGCGACCAGCACCTTGTTCACCGGGTAGCCGGTGACAAACTCCCTGGACAGGAGCATGGCGCGCCACCTGTACCTCGCCACCCGGAACGAGCCGTCGCTCAGCGCCGGCACGGGCACCACGTCCCCGCTCCCGCGCAGGTGGCCCCGGACCCCCGAAGAGCAGAGCACGGGGACGGCGTCACCCGAGTCCCCCACGCGCAGCGCGCCCCTCCCCAGGGGCTGCGCGGAGCACGGCAGCGCCGCCCCGCCCCCTGCCACCCGGTACGTCCGCAGCTCGCCGCCCGCCAGCACGCGGTACTCCTTCCCTCCCGGCGAAAGGGCCAGGCCGTCCACCGGCGCGGGCAGCTCACAACCCCAGGGCACCTCGGCCAGGCGCTCCCCGGCAGGCACGAAGTACCGCACCCTCCTGCCCGTTGCCACGACCACCGCGCCGCTTGCCGGGTCTGCGCTGATGGCCGTCACCCCCGCCACGGCCAGCCCTCCCGAAGGCAGCTCCACGTAACTTCCCACCGCGGGCGCAAAGCAGCGCACGCGGTCCCGGCAGGCAACGTACACCCGGCCGGCATGGCCCACGGCCACCCCCGTCACCCCCGAGAGGCCAGAAACGCCCGGCCCCGCCGGCGAGAGGCCGCGGGGCCCCGCCAGGTACACCGAGAAACCGTCCTGCCGCGCAATGTACAGCTTCCCCCCGGCCGAGCAGGCGGCTCCCGCGGACGGAAGGGCGCTGTCGAGCACCTTGAGCAGCCCCTCCGGGCGGTGCAGCCACACCCGCAACCGCCCCGAAGTGCACACCACCAGCTCGTGCCTGTCTGCCGCCACGGACGAGGGCTCAAGCGGCAGCTCGACCAGCCCGGGGAAGCCCGGGATCAGCCTCGCGTCTGTGCCCGCGAGATCGACCCCGCCGGCGTCCACGTACTCCTCCTGAATCGCCAGCGGGCCCGCCCGGGCGACCGCAGGGAACACGAGGCACACGGCAAGAGCAAACGCCAAAAGTCTCCTAAAGCGCGCGGCCCCCTCGACAACCACGACTTCCACACCCCACACCCCCACCACTCAGCCGCCGCCAACAAGACAGGCAAGGCCGTCAAGGGGACAGCACACCCTGCCGTCCTGCAGCACAAAGTCCAGGCCGGCAGGGCCCAAGCCGCCCCGCAGGTCGAACTCCAGATCGCCCGCAGAGGCACGCCCGGTCCAGGGGTCGTACCACACGACGCGGCCCAGCTTCTCCAGCACGAAACGCACCGGCGCCCAGGCCCGGCCACCGGAATCCACCCAGGGCTGCACGTCGGGGAAGGACACCCGACGCTCCTCCACGAACACGTCGACCCGCCCCTCCGAAACGGACCCCCTCAGCCTGCCGCAGGGCTCCCTCACCCCGGCGAACAGCCCGGCAAACCCCTCAGGAGGCCCGCTCCCGAGGAACAGGTGGCCCCAGAACCGCGCCCAGCGGGAGCCGAAGGCCAGGCGGAAGTCCTCCGCGAAACACTCCCACACGTACCAGTCAGGCTTCCCCTGCAGCCCCCGCAGGGACACGTAGTCCGCCCGCTGGCCGGGCGTAAGGAGCTGCCGCCAGGCCAGGTGGCCGAGCTCGTGGGCGACCACAAAGGCATCCTGGTAGCACGAGGAAAACACGCACGCCTCGGACAGATCGGGCGTCGCCGCGCCCCCTATCCTCCGGCCCGCAATCGACCCGCCGTCCGGCGTCCGGTACTCCCACGACCCCGAAGCCTCCACCGGCCGCGGGAAGACGAGCACCCGCGCCTCGAGCTTCGGGAACTGGCGCTCAACCCAGGCACACTCCGCCCGGACCTCCGCCAGGTCCACGGAACCCTGCTCCCCGGCCACCCGGTAGTGCGGGACGCACCACCAGGGCAGCGAGCCGACTTCCCTGACCTCCACGGCGGCCGCGGCGCGGGCCGCAAAAAAGAAGGACACCACCAGGGCCCAAAACAGCGCCACCGCCCGGCGCACCCAAGCACCACCCCCAAAAGCAGAAGGGCCGGGGCCGCATGCCCCGGCCGCACGAGCCCGGAACGCCGCCGCATCAGGTTGTCACCACCCGGTCCCGGCCATCCCGCTTCGCACGGTAGAGCCGGGAGTCAGCCGCGGACAGCAGCTCCCCAGGCGTCCTCCCATCGTCCGGGAAGGCCGCCACTCTGGCCGAGACCGTGAGGCGGCCCGGACCCGGCCACGGTCGCGAGACCACCGCCTGGCGGATGCCCTCCACTCGGGCAACCGCATCAGCCAGCGAACACCCCTTCAGCACCTCATCGCCCACGGCGCGGCCGTGACCCTCGTTGACCCCCTCACCACAGACACCGCTTTTCAGGAAGGTATGTAACCCCCGGGGACCACCCCGGGGGCCAGGCTAGGGGTTGTAAATTTGCAGCGTCTTCCACGCTGCGTTCAGGGCAGGGTCGCGCACGCCCACGCGCACCACCTGGTACCCCGCAGCGGAGAACCCCACCTCCACCACGTCACGGTATGGCTGCCAGGTGGCCCCGCCGTCGAGGGACAGCTCGAGCTCCGACGGCAGGAAGAGGTTGTCCTGCGCGTCAAGCACCAGGACCGCCCGCCCGCCCGCGGCTGCCGCGGCGTCGCCGAGCCACCTCGCGTCCAGCCTGGGCGCTTCGCCGTCGACCACGAGCTCCTGGCCGACGGGCCTGCCGGTCCCGAACTGCACCCAGACCGCCCGGGGACCATCCCCGGGAGGCAAGACCAGGTCTTTGGAGGTCCCCACCGGCTCGGGCGCCTGCCACACGACCCCGTTGAAGGAGAACCTCATGTTCCGCGCCTCCGCCGGGGGACTCAGCGCCAGCCTGACGTACGGGCCCGAGAGCAGCCTCGCCGTTTCCGGCACGCCCAGGCGCCGCGCCGCCTGCGCCGGGACGGGCAGGGGACCCCCGCCCGGGCCCGACACCACGGCAAGCACCTGGCCGGGGACGCTCGAGAGCAGGTTGGTCAGCGCGTACGCCGTCCGGATGTTGCCATTTCCGTCCCTGACCTGCACGTACACCACCCTGGGCCCCTCGCCCGGAAGCAGCGTCCAGGACCGGGTCGGGGCAAACGGCTCCCAGGGCGTCCAGCTCTGGCCGTCGTGGGAGTAGCGCACCCTCAGATCTGCCGTCGCGGTGGCGTCATCGGAAGCCTTGAGCGTCAGCGTGACCGCCGGCGAAGACACCATCTCCGCGCCGCCGTTCACCCGGAGCTCCACCTCGGGCGGCGTCATGTCGAAGCGCAGGTAGATCTGCGCCGCGGCCACGTCCGAGACGTTACCCGCCGCGTCCCGGAAGCGGACGTACACCGTCCGCGTCCCCTCGCCGGGGGCAAGGGACCAGCCGGAGTACGTGTCCGAGTACGGGTACCAGGGACTCCAGACCGAGCTGTCATTGCTGAACTGCATGGAGGTCAGGCCGGACCCGCCGGAATCGGACGCAGCGAGGCTCAGGGTGACGGAAACAGAGCCCGTCACAGCCGCACCGTCGTTGATCTTCACCGCGCCCGACGGCGGCACCGGATCGGTCCGGTTGGGCAGGGTGCAGGTGAAGGCCTCGCTCATCGGG
>JBFMCJ010000392.1 GCA_040754675.1 Bacillota bacterium | reverse complement strand
ACGCGGTCGATGAGCTCAAGGTTGATGACGCCTGCCAGCCCGGCCTCGTGCGCGATGGCGAGCAGATGGAGGACCGTGTTGGTCGAACAGCCCAGAGCCATGTCAACCGCCAGCGCGTTGCGGAAGGCCGCCTCCGTGAGGATGTCCCGGGCCCGAAGGCCGCGCCGCACCAGTTCCATCACCTGCATGCCGGCCTGCTTGGCCAGCCGAAGGCGAGCCGCTTCCACGGCAGGAATCGTCCCGTTGCCGGGAAGGCCCAGGCCGATGGCCTCGGTGAGGCAGTTCATCGAGTTGGCGGTGAACATTCCCGAGCAGGAGCCGCACGTCGGGCAGGCCGCCTCCTCCAGCTCGAACAGCTCGTCGGCGCTGAGGCGGCCGGACTGGAAGGCCCCGACCCCCTCGAACACCGTGGCCAGGTCGACCGCCCGCCCGAACACGTTGCCGGCCAGCATCGGCCCGCCGCTGACGACGATGGCGGGCAAATCGAGCCGGGCCGCCGACATCAGCATGCCGGGCGTGATCTTGTCGCAGTTGGGGATGAGGACGAGCCCGTCCAGCTGGTGGGCCTCGACTACCGTCTCGACCGAGTCGGCGATCAGCTCGCGGCTTGGCAGCGAGAAGCGCATGCCCCGGTGGCCCATGGCGATGCCGTCGTCGACGCCGATGACGCCGAACTGGATCGGCGTGCCGCCGGCCATTCGGATGCCGTCGCACACCGCCCTGGCGATGATGTCCAGGTGCACGTGGCCGGGGATGATCTCGTTGCGGCTGTTCATCACCCCGATGAGCGGCCGGCGCAGCTCTTCGTCGGTGTATCCCATCGACTTGAACAGCGACCGGTGCGGCGCGCGGTGAAACCCCTCGACGACCTGGCGGCTGCGCAGGGTACCCGGCGCTGACTGACCGTCAGTCACCGACTGACCGTCAGTCGGTCCGGCGGGGTGCACGCCCCCGCCGCCTGCCAGCAGTTTGCGCACCCGGTCGGCGATGGCCCGGCCCACCTCTTCGGTGCCCGCCGGCTTGCCGCCGGGCGGCGCCAGGTCAGGCGTCAGGGGGCCACGAAGCAGCACGTCGTCGATCGCCTGCTCGACGGCCCTCGCCTCCCGCTCGAGGCCGAAGGCGTGGCGGAGCATCATGGCTGCCGAGGCGATGGCACCGATGGGGTTGCTGATTCCCTGGCCGGCGATGTCAGGGGCCGATCCGTGCACCGGCTCGAACAGGGGCGGCCGGCCGGCCGGACCGAGGCTGGCCGAGGGCAGCAGGCCGATGGAACCCACCAGGGCCGCGCCGAGGTCGCTGAGGATGTCGCCGAAGGTGTTCTCCGTCACCAGGACGTCGAACTGGCCCGGGTCTCGGACGAGTTGCATCGCGGCGTTGTCGACGTACAGGTGCTCGAGGTGGACGTCGGAAAACTCCTCCGCCACCGCCGCGACCACCCGCCGCCAGAGGCGGGAGGTCTCGAGCACGTTGCTCTTGTCGACCGAGGCCAGGCGCCGCCGCCGCTCCCGCGCCATCTGGAAGGCGGTCCGTACGACCCGCTCGATCTCCTGCGTCGTGTAGACCATGGTGTCAAAGGCGCGTTCACCGGAGGGCTCCCGCACGACCCCGCGCTCGCCGTAGTAGAGCCCGCCGGTCAGCTCCCGCACGATGAGGACGTCGATACCGGAGCCCACGACCTCCGGCCGCAGCGGCGCACGGCCCGCGACGCCTGACCGCAGGCGGACGGGACGGAGGTTGGCGAACGCGCCCGCGCACTTGCGCAGGCGCAGCAGGCCGGACTCCGGCCGCCGTTCGACCGGCTCGCCGTCCCAGCGGGGCCCGCCCACGGCGCCCAGCAAGATGGCGTCAGAGGAAAGGCAGAGCTCCTCCGTTTCGCGCGGGAACGGATCACCGGCTTCGTCCACGGCCGCTCCGCCGATCGGGGCCTGGACGAAGGTGAACTCCACGCCCGTGACATCCGCCACCGCCTCGAGAACGCGCACGGCCTCGCGCGTCACTTCCGGGCCGATGCCGTCGCCGGGCAGCACGGCGATACGGTAGCTCATATCCCACACAACCCCCTTGATCGCCGGGCGAAGCTGTAACCTGCCCCTAGGCCAGCCGCCGCCTGGCGTACCCCACCAGACCGCCGCTGCGCAGGATCTCCTGCATGAACGGCGGGAAAGGGGCGGCGCGAAACACCTCGCCCGTGCGGGTGCGGCGGATCGTGCCGGCCTCGACGTCCACCTCGACCTCCTCGCCGTGCTCGAGTGCCGCGGCGGCCTCGGGACACTCGAGGATCGGCAGCCCGACGTTGATCGCGTTGCGGTAGAAGATGCGTGCGAAAGAGGCGGCGACCACGCACTTGACCCCGGCGGCCCGGATCGACACGGGCGCGTGCTCGCGGGACGAGCCGGAGCCGAAGTTGCGCCCGGCCACGATCACGTCGCCCGGACGCACGTTCGGGGCGAATTGCGGGTCGAGGTCCTCCATGCAGTGGGCCGCCAGTTCCTTCGGATCCGACGTGAACAGGTACCGTGCCGGGATGATCACGTCGGTGTTGACGTTGTCGCCGTACTTCCAAACCCGTCCCATGCTGCATGCCTCCTGACACGACGGGGCCTAGGCCACGTCCTCGTAGCGGATGCCGAGTTCCTCAGGGTGGCACACCCGGCCGGCGACGGCCGACGCCGCGGCGACGGCGGGGTTCGCCAGGTACGACTCCGACTCGGGGTGCCCCATCCGGCCGACGAAGTTGCGGTTGGAGGTGCTGACGCACCGCTCACCCTTCCCGAGCACGCCCATGTGGCCGCCCAGGCAGGGTCCGCACGTGGACGCGCTGACCACGCAGCCGGCCTGCGTGAAGACCTCGATGAGCCCCTCGCGAAGCGCCTGGAGGTAGATGTCGCGCGAGGCGGGGATGACGATGGCCCGCACATCCGGGTGCACGTGCCGGCCCCGAAGGATCCGGGCCGCCATGCGCAGGTCCTCGAGCCGCCCGTTGGTACACGAGCCGATGAACACCTGGTCGATGCGGACGCTGTCCACCTGGCTGATGGGCCGCACGTTGTCCGGGGACCAGGGCAGGGCGATTTGCGGCTCGATGCTCGATGCGTCGAACTCGTAAACCTCGGCGTACTCGGCGCCGGGATCGGACGAGACTGGCGTGTACGGCCGCGCCGCTCGTTCGGCGACGTAGCGCAGCATCCGTTCATCCGGGTTGAAGATGCCGTTCTTGCCGCCGGCCTCGATGGCCATGTTGGCCATGGCCAACCGGGTATCCATGCCGAGGCTTGCCAGCGCCTCGCCGGTGAACTCCATCGCCTTGTAGGTGGCGCCGTCGCAGGAGATGCGCCCGATGGTGTAAAGGATCAGGTCCTTGCCGCTGACCCACGGCTGCACGCGCCCGTAGTACACGAACTTCATCGTCTCCGGCACCTTCAGCCACGTCTCGCCGGTGGCCATCGCGTAGGCGAGGTCGGTGCTGCCCACGCCGGTCGCAAAGCACCCGACGGCGCCGTAGGTGCACGTGTGGGAGTCGGCGCCGAGCACCACCTCACCGGGCAGCACCAGGCCGCGGTCGGGCAACAGCGCGTGCTCGATGCCCTCGCCCATCTCGTAGTAGTGGGTCAGGCCCTGCTCGCGGGCGAACTCGCGGGCGACCCTGCACTGGTCGGCGCTGCGGATGTCCTTGCTGGGTGCGAAGTGCGAGAGCACGATCGCCACCCGCCCGGGGTCGAAGACGCGCTTTGCTCCCATCTCGGCAAAGGCGGCGATCGCGAGCGGCGCGGTGATATCGTTCGCCATCAGGAAGTCGACCTTGACCTCCACCAGGCTGCCCGGCGCGACTTCCTCCACGCCGGCGTGGGCGGCGAGGATCTTCTCGGTGATGGTCATCGGCCGCCGCATG
>JBFMCJ010000391.1 GCA_040754675.1 Bacillota bacterium | reverse complement strand
GTGGTGGCTGCGTCGTGAGGTTCGAGGACCTGCGGCACCGCGTGGAGATAGGCCGCTACGTGGGGGGTACCGACCAGTGGGGCGACCCGATTCCGCCCACCTGGCAGACAGTGGCCACCGTCTGGGGCCGAGTGGAGGGGCTTTCCGGCCGGCTCTACTTTGAGGCGCAGCAGACGGCGCAACAGTCCGACCACCGCATCACCATCCGCTGGCGGCGCGGTGTAGAGCCTGGGATGATCGCGCGGCACGACGGGCGCGAGTTCGTGATCCAGGCCGTCCTGGACCGCGAGGGCACCAGGCGCTGGCTGCAGCTGATATGCAGGGAGGTCCGGCCCGCGTGAAGCTGCGGATACAGGTCCGGGGTGCCAAGGAGATCCAACAGGCCCTGAACATGCTGCCCCGCGAGGTGGCTGGTGAGCACCTGCGCGAGGTCGCCCTGACGGGCGCCGAGGTGATCCGGGCCGAGGCGGAGCAGAACGCGCTCCAGCACAAGCGGACCGGTACTCTTGCCGGCGACATCCACAAGGAAGCAGCCCAGGAGACGCTGGGAACCCGCGTGGTGGTGCACATCGGGCCCGGGCGCAAGGGCTGGTACGGGCGCCTGGTGGAACTTGGCCACGCGGTGGTCAGGGGCCGGAAGAAGGCTCAGAAGCGCCAGGTGGGCTACGCGCCGCCGCACCCCTGGCTGCAGCCGGCCTTTGACGAGAAGAAGGCCGAGGCCCGCAAGGTCATGGAGCATGAGTTCGTGCGGAGGATGAAGCGGGCATGGCGAGTGTAACGCCGAGGCAGGCCGTGTACGCGCACCTGCAGGCCGACGAGGCAGTGAGCACTCTGGTCGGCGGACGGATTTATCACCAGATGCCGCCGCTTGACGCCACGTACCCGCTGATCGTGATAAACACGGTCAGCAGCGTGGACCGCCGCGACCTGTCGGGCGTGGCGTACACCGACACCCGGGTGCAGATCACCGCCATGGCCGATACGCTTGCCGAGGCCGAGCGCATTGCGATGGCGGTGCGCCAGAGCCTGGAGGGCTACACGGGCATGATGGCCGGGGTGCTGCCGGTCATCGGGTGCCGCGTGGCCTCCTACTTGCCGGACTACCAGGAGGAAGTGGGCCAGACGCACTACCATGTGATTGTGGTGGTGGCCCACGACGCGTGAGGAGGAATGACCCATGGAATCTCTGGGCCTGAAGAGCGTGTTCCAGCGCGAGAGCGCCACGCCGGGCACATACGAGACGGTGGCGCAGGTGGCCTCGATCCAGCCCCCGCAGCCGGAGCGGGAGGCGGTCGAGGTCGAGGACCTGGATCCGCCCGACGGCATCAAGAAGAAGCTGCCCGGCGTGATCGACGTCGGCGAGGTCACACTGACGCTCAACTTCGACCCGGACGACACCGGGCACACGGCGCTTGAGACCGATTTCTACGCCGGCGACACGAAGAACTTCCGGATCAAGCTGCCGAACGGCCAGGGCTGGACGTTCCCGGCCTTCATCTCCGGCTGGAAGCCCCAGGAACTCACCGAGGGCGACGTGATCCAGGTTGAAGTCACGCTGACCGTGACCGGCAAGCCGACGTTCGGGGCCATCGCGTAAGGTGGGGGATTATGGGTAAGCTGCTGACACGTGACGAGATCTTGAAGGTGCAGGATCTCCCCGTTGAAGAGATCGAGGTCAAGGAATGGGGAGGCTTCCTGCGGGTGCGTGGCCTCACCGGCGCCGAGCGGGACGCCTTCGAGCAAAGCGTCGTCGAAACCCGTGGCAGGAACACACGGATGAACCTCAAGAACATCCGCGCCAAGCTCGTCGCCATGACGGTGGTGGACGAGCACGGTAACCGGCTGTTCACAGACGAGGATGCGGAACTGCTCGGCCGGAAGAGCGCCACGGCCCTCAACCGCGTGTTCGAGGTGGCGCAGAGGCTGTCCGGGCTGACCCCCGCTGACGTGGAGGAACTGGCGGGAAACTGAGGCGGCGCCCGGAGCGCCGTTTCTATTTCCGCCTGGCCCTGGCCCTGGGCATGACGGTCGGAGAGCTCCTGAGCCGCGTGAGCAGCCGGGAGCTCTCCGAATGGATGGCCTATTTCCAGTTGGAACCCTGGGGGACCGAAGTCGAGGATTGGCGCGCCGGCCTCGTCGCGGCTACCATCGCCAATGCCAACCGGGATCCCAAGCGGCGGAGGAGGCCTTACGAGCCGCGCGACTTCATGCCGCGGCGCGATGGGCCGGCCGTCGAGGAGCAGACGTGGGAGGAGCAGGCGCGGATCCTCGAGATGTGGGCCCGCGCATTCGAGGCGAAATACGGAGGAGAGGGCTCGTGATGTACACGGGCCCTCTTTTCTGAAGGCAGGGTGGTACAGTGGCGACGGTCGCATCGTTCAACGTGGCTCTGGTGGCGAGCACTGGGCGGTTCGTCTCGGCCGTCTCACGTGCCGAGCGCCAGTGGAATCAGTTCGCCCGGTCCATCCAGCGGCAGGCGAAGACCCTGCCCGAATCCATCCGATCGGCCGTGCCTGCGTCCCTGGTGCTCGGGCGCAACATCGTTAAGATCGGGGCGGTAGCCGGGGCGGCATTCGCCGGCATGGCTGCGTGGGGCGTCCGGCTGGCGGCCCAATGGGAGCAAGCTCAGATCGCTTTCACCACCCTGCTCGGTAGCGCGGAGGAGGCTAACAAGTTCCTCGGCCAACTTGTGGAGTTCGCCGCCCGGACGCCGTTCAACCTGACCAACATAACACAGGCCTCCAGGCAGCTCCTCGCATACGGCTTTGCCGCGGAGCAGGTCCTGCCCACGCTTTCTGCCATCGGGGATGCGGTGGCCGCCCTCGGCGGCGGCGCCGATGAGATCCAGCGGGCCGTCCTCGCCATCGGCCAGATGCGGGCCAAAGGCAAGGTGGCCGGGGAAGAGATGCGCCAGCTTACCGAGCTTGGCATCCCGGCCGGGGAGATGCTGGCGGAAAGCATCGGTGTCAGCGTCCCCGAGGCCATGGAACTGGTGGAAAAGCGGGCCATCGATGCCTCCAGGGGTATTGCGGCCGTCCTGGAGGGCATCAACCGCCGCTTTGCCGGCGCCATGGAGGTCCAGTCCAGGACGCTCCTCGGCCGGCTCTCGACTCTGCGGGACAACGTGGAAATCATCCTGCGCGGCCTCGGCCAAGACATCCTGCGCCTCACCCGCCTGGGGGAGCGCATTGACCGGCTGACGCAGGCCGTCAGCCGCTTCGCAGCGGTTGTTGCCGAGCATGGGTTCATCGGGGCCCTGGCCCGGGCGTTTCCGCCCTGGGTGCAGACCGTCATTGTGGGCATCACGGGTGCCATTGTCGGCGGCCTGGTGCCCGCCATCATCGCGTGGTTGATCCCGGCATTGAAGAAGCTGGGCATCAGCCTCTGGGCCACCTTGCGCCCGCTCTTGCCCTGGATGGCGGCCGGCGCGGCGGTGGCCGTGACCGCCTACCTTCTTGCCCGGGCGTGGGGGCACCTCGCAGACGTGGCGCGCGCGGTGTGGTCTGCCATCGGGGCGGTGGCGCTGTACGGCGCGTCTCTTGTCGTGCTCGGTGTGGGTCTCATTCTGGCCGGGATCGGCGCCATCGTGCCGGCATTCCGCGGCGCCGCACAGGCTGTCCTGGGACTGGCCGACTCGCTGAAGGCATCCGCCTCGCAGTCGTGGGCCTCCGCCCGGTCGGCGGCCCAGATGGTCCGCACGGCGCAGCAGGCGCAGGCCGGCCAGGAGGGTGTGGCGAAGGCGGGGCAAAAGGCGGCCGAGAGCCAGAACCAGCTTGCTGAGGGCGTGGAGAAGGCTGCCCAGGCCGCGGCGGCCAACATACAGTCCTTCGACGAGGTCCACCAGCTCCAGGAGGAGATGGCTGAGAGCCCGGCCGCGACGATGCCGGAGATGCCGGCATACGAGTTGGG
>JBFMCJ010000390.1 GCA_040754675.1 Bacillota bacterium | reverse complement strand
TGGAGGTGCTGGAGACGCACAGCCAGAAGGCCGGCCAGGAAGCAGCCCGAGAGGAGGGCGGTCCCGCGCTTGCGATCCGCTCGCCCCGAACCGTCCGGGGGGTGATGCCGGCGGTCGCAGGCGACGTGGGGGCGAACATGCGGCCCCGCCTCCTGGAGATCAACGGGTACCGGATCAACGTGGAAGAGCCCGGCTACCTGCTGGTCTCGTCGCACATGGATCGCCCCGGCATCATCGGCAAGGTGGGCACCATCCTCGGCCAGCACCAGATCAACATCGCGTACATGCAGGTGGGCCGGGACAGGCCCGGCGGCCATGCGGTGATGGTGCTGGGCGTGGACTCAGGCATCCCGGAGCCGGTGCTTGCCATGCTGCGCGAGATCCCCGACCTCTGGGACATCCGGGTCGTGGAGTGGTAGGGGTTCGGTGAGGATGCCGTACCGGGTGCTGGTGGTGGACGACGAACCCTCCATCGTGGAACTGGTGCAGTTCGCACTGCAGAAGGAGGGGTTCGTCACCGAATCCGCGTCCGACGGGCTTGAGGCCCTGGAGAAGGTGGAGCGCGCCAAACCGGACCTGGTGCTTCTCGACCTGATGCTGCCGGGGCTGGACGGGCTCGAGGTGTGCCGGCAGATCCGGCGCAAGACCAACGTCCCCATCGTCATGCTCACGGCCAAGGCCAGCGAGGTGGACAAGGTGGTGGGGCTGGAGCTGGGAGCGGACGACTACATCACCAAGCCCTTCAGCCCCCGGGAACTGGTGGCACGGGTCCGCGCCGTGCTGCGGCGGTCGCAGGCGGCCCAGGGCGCGGCCGCCCCTGCCGAAGTGCAGACGGCGTCCCAGAACGAGCTTCGCGTGGGGGACGTGGTCATGGACCTGGCGCGCCACCAGGTGTGGGTTCGCCGCCGGCCGGTGGAGCTGACCCCTAAGGAGTACGACCTGTTGCGCATGCTGATGGCCAACAAGGGCATCGTTCTCACACGGGAACTGCTGTTGGACAAGGTGTGGGGTTACGATTTCGCCGGGGACACCCGGACGGTGGACGTGCACGTGGTGCGGCTGCGGCAAAAGCTGGAAGACGACCCGGCCCACCCCCGCTACATCGAGACCGTGCGCGGCGTGGGCTACCGGATGAGAGAGAACCCTGCGTAGGCGTTCACGGGCCCGGCGACCAAGGTCGCTTGGGCGGATGCTGTTGGCCTCCCACCTTTCCGCTGCCGCGGTCGCCTTCCTGGCCGGCCTCGTAGCCGACAGCTACGGGTTGGGCCGGCTGGGCGGCGTACCCTGGATCGTCGGGGCGCTTCTGGCGGGCCTTACGGCCGCGGCGGGCATCGGCCTCTTCTTCACCCGCCGAGCCGTCCGATCCGTCCGCACCGCCATCGAGGGCCTCTCCGACTTCGTCGGCCTCATGGAGCAGGGCAAGGCAAGCGAGGTGCTCCTTTCCCAGCCCGAGGAGCTCTCCGGGCTTGCCGAACGCCTGCGGCAGCTCTCGCAAAGCTTCTCGTCGGCCCTGGCCCAGTCGTCCAGGCGCCAGGCCGAACTCTCCAGCGTCCTGGCCAGCCTCGTGGACGGATGCGTGGCCGTGGACGGGTCCGGGCGCGTCATCCTCTTCAACCAGGCCGCCGCTCAGCTCTTCGGGGTGCGGGACGCAGAGGTGCTCGGCAGGCCGCTGGTGGAGGCCATCCGCAGCTACGACCTGGCCACCGCGGTCGGGGAGACGCTGGCGACAGGCCGCCAGCAGGTCCACGAGTTCCGGTTGCTCGGGCCGGAGGAGCGGACACTCCAGGTGACCGCCACGCCGATGGCTGCCCCCGCGGGCAGGGCCGGCGCGGCAGGCCCGCTAAACGGCGCTGGCGGCCGGGGACCCGGGACCTGGGGTGCCGTTGCGCTGGTACGTGACGTCACGGAACTGCGCCGCCTGGAGAGGGTGCGCACGGACTTCGTGGCCAACGTCTCCCACGAGCTGCGCACCCCGCTGACCGCGCTCAAGGGGTTCATCGAGGCGCTGCAGTCAGGGGCCGCCGAAGACCCCGCCACGCGAACGCGCTTTTTGGAAATCATGGCCAGGGAGACAGACCGCCTGGTGGCGCTGATCAACGACCTGCTCGATCTCTCCCGGCTGGAGTCCCGGACGGCCGAGTTCCACCCCGCACGGGTCTCCGTCGCGCGGGTGGCCGAGGCCGTGGTGCTGATGTTCGCCCGGAAGGCCGAAGCCAAGGGCCTGAAGCTGGAGCAGGACTTCCCGGCCGATCTGCCGCCCGTGCTGGCCGACGAAGACATGCTGCGCCAGGTCTTCATCAACCTGCTCGACAACGCCGTCAAGTACACCCCGGCGGGGTTGATCGCGGTGAGGGCCAGGGCGGAAGAGGATGGCAAGACGGTCCGGATCGAGGTATCCGACACCGGGATCGGCATCGCCCGCCAGCACCTCGGGCGCATCTTCGAGCGCTTCTACCGGGTGGACCGCGCCCGCTCCCGGGAGATGGGTGGAACGGGCCTGGGGCTTTCCATCGTGCGCCACATCATCGAACGCCACGGGGGGCGCATCGAGGTGGAAAGCGAGGTCGGCTCCGGCACGACGTTTCGCTTCTGGCTTCCCCGTGCGCCTTGAAGCCCCCGGCGCTTTCGACGTATACTGGCATCATGCAATAGCGGAGGGAGCAGGGCCTGGGGTGGCGCGGGGTGCCTTTGACCAGGAACTGGCCCAGTTGCAGCAGGAGATCCTGCGCATGGGGTCGCTGGTCGAAAAGTCGGTGGAGCTTGCGGTGCAGTCCCTGAAGGACCGCGACCACCAGCTTGCCGTGCAGGTCATCGACGACGACGACCTGGTGGACCAGCTCGAGGTGGAGCTGGAGGAACGCTGCATCCGGCTCATCGCACTCCAGCAACCTCTGGCCGGGGATCTTCGCACTATCGGCACGGTGCTCAAGGTGATCACGGACCTGGAACGCGTTGCCGACTACGCCACCAACATCGCGGAGATCACCGTGCGGCTGGCCCGAGAGCCTCTCTTCAAGCCGCTCATCGACATCCCGCGCATGGCCCAGATGGCCCAGCAGATGCTGCGGCAAAGCCTGGACGCATTCGTGCATCGCGACGTCGAGCTGGCCGAGGCGGTCTGCCGGGCGGACGATCCGGTGGACGAACTCTTCGCGTCGCTGCATGATGAGCTGATGGGCTACGTCCTGGCCGGCGCCGACAGCAAGCGGGTGACCCAGGCTATCAACCTGATCTTCGTGGCACGCTACCTGGAGCGCATCGCGGATCACGCCACCAACATCGGCGAGCGCGTGATCTACATGGTAACGGGCAAGCGGGTTGCCCACCAGCTGCGCGGGCGCATCCTGGGCTCGAAGACCGCCCGCTGAAAAGCCCGCAGGGCGCCAGCAGCCGGCAGCCGATCCCGAAGTTGCATGCGCGAAAGGCCACCACCCCGGGCCAAGTTAGGCTCGGGAGGTGAGCCACAAGTGGCTGCAGGCCAGAAGCGCAACCGCCCGCTGATCACCCAGGCCCTGGGCGCGCTGGACAAGTTCAAGTACGAGATCGCCTCTGAGCTCAACATCAACCCTGAGTACAAGTCGGGCTACTGGGGCAACATCAGCGCCCGGGAGTGCGGCGCGGTGGGCGGCAACATGGTTCGCCGCATGATCGCCGCTGCCGAACAGACCCTGGTCGAGCAGGCGGCGGGCAACGTCCGGCAGGCGTTCCGGACCTCCTTGCCGCTAGAGCCCGATGCGCAGCGAGGGACCACCTCGGCCCACAACCCGTCGGAAGTCCGACCGGGTCAGTACCAGCAAGCGTTCGGCACCTCGTAACACCCGAACCCTGGCGCATCGCATCAACGCGGCCCGGCCTGCCCGAGAAGCCGGAAGGCAACGGCAGGCCGGGCGCTTTTTCCTGCGCCACACGGC
>JBFMCJ010000389.1 GCA_040754675.1 Bacillota bacterium | reverse complement strand
GAGCGAAGCCAAGAACTGCGCCCGCACCGCGGGGCAATCCGGCAGTGTCACCGGCAGCCTCTCGCCGTCCCCGGCCACGCACGGGTTGAGCCACGGGAAAAGCCCCCGCGGGAACGCGGCCTGGGAGCCGCCTTCCAGCACCCGCTTCCTGCGCCGCTCGTGCCGGATCTCCCACCGGGCAAACCGGTCCAGGGTGGCCCACATGTGCCGGACGGCATCGCGCACCTCCGCGCGGGCCGGAACCCGCTCGCGGAGGGCATACCGCACGAAATCAGGGTCGTTCGCGCTTATCTCCAGAGACGCCTGAACTCCCGGCTTCAACTCGTGCAGGACCAGCTTCGCCGCCGCTATCACTCCCAAGCACTCGGCCAGCCGCACCGGCACCAGGCCGAAATCGGCGTGGAGGGCCCTTGTGACGGCCCCACTGACGAAGATCCCCACGCTGCCCGGGGAAGCCGACTCAACCTGCACCTTGACCTGCTGCACCGCCCCCCCTCCCTTCAGCCCTCTCCGGCAGCTCAGCCACGACCATCGCACCGGGATCCGCTCCCGGAAGGAGCCACACCCCGGGCCTCAAGCCCAGCCTGGCCGCCGCACCAGCCTCCATTTCCAGCACCGCCGCGGTTCCCCGGGGACCGAACAGCACCCGCCAGGGACGCAAGGTGCCCACCCGTATGACCCGGTTGCCGGCGTCCAGAAACGCGCAGTCCAGGGGCCTGTCCATCAGGAACCCGTGAACGCCGGAGCAACGCGGGAAGAGCAAACCGCGCCCTTCTGGAAGCCGGCAGCCGACCAGGCCCCGGAGACGCGACAAGAACGTCGACGCAACAAGCACGGTGATCTTCTGCAATACCGGGCACCTCTCTCGTCCTCATCTCGCAAGCGCTGCCAGCCGCACAACCACGGGCTCCAGCCTCGGCCACCCCAGGGCAACGGCCACCCCCAGCACGGCGCCTTTGAAAACCAGCCCCTCCAGAGCGCCAAACCTGCCGGTCCCGGCAACCAACCCGGCCACGAACCCCACAAAACCCTGCGCCAGCGCGGCAAGAACCAGCAGCGCCACCGCCTGCAGGCCCCACCCGGCGGGGAGGGCACCCAAGCACCACCACAGAGCCGCAAGTTGTTCGAGTTCGGGCACGCTCGACCCCCCCTCGCAGGACGTGCCAGCAGGAGACCGGCGGCTCAGCGGCGCCTACCCTCCCAAGCCGCACACCCGAGCCTGACCGCGAGGCCCAGGACAGCTCCCATGCCCAGACCCGTCGCCAGTACGCCGGGCCGAAACGGTCCTCCCGCGCCACCGAGCAGGCACTGCGCCGCAGCCAGCCTCCAAGCAGGCACACCACCTCGGGTGCGAACTCAACCGTTCCCGCCTCGCAGCGAAGGACCTCCACAGCCACGCCTCCCTACCTCAGCAGCCCCACTATGTCCGCGAGGAACACCACCGCGGCCACCGCCCCCAGGGCGACGGCCCCGGCCGCCTCCAGCCGCCGCCTGCCGATTGGGCTCAACCTCGGACCCAAGAGTTCGACCACGATTCTGCCGCCATCGAGCGGTGCCACGGGCAGCAGGTTGAACACCCCCAGGCCGGCCGAGACGCATGCGAAGACGAGCAGGCCCGTCTCAAGCGAACCCGGGCCCAGCCCCCCCACCACCTTCGCGAGGCCTATGGGACCCACGACGTCGGCCGAACCTCCCACGAGCACTGACACGGTGGCGGTCACCACCCTGGCCGTGCCCTCGGCGGCGAACAGCGCCGTGGCCAGCACGTGCCCGTTCGACCACAGCCACCCCAGCCACCCCAGCGCCAGGACGCACCCCAGGAAGTTCCCGGCCGGGCCCGAAAGGAGCAGCGCGGCCTTCTTCCAGGCAGGGGCCCGCTTGTAGGCGTCGTCGTCCACGTCCACCCCCGCGCCCAGGGGCAGGAGGCGCAGGCTCACCCGCACGCCCCTCACCCGCGCGGCAGCGAGGATGGGCCCCAGGCCGAACATGACCTCCCGGACCTTGACCCGGGCCACCCAGGCCGCCAGGGCGTGGCCGGCCTCGTGGACGAACATGGCCGTAACCAGCACGATCACGGTGAGCAACACTGCCGACAAAGCACCAGCCTCCTTTGGGGCAAAACTGGAGTGCGGGCATCCGGCCGCCGCCTCCCCAAAAGCAAAAGGCCGGGGAACTCAGTCCCCGGCCTCCGGTCCATTCCACGTTGGCGCCTTGCTTACCCGCCGCCTGGTCCCTTGATGATGTCTTTGATGGACGGGAAGTCTGAATACGCTGGCCCCTCCGGCGGGTTCTCAAGGGGAGTGTAAAGGAGCGCGTTCATGCACACGGTCATTTCGTGTTGCTTGCCAGTATACGCGTCTATGAACGGGACGGGTTTGGACACCCAGGCCACTCCTACGCCTACCTCCTGAAATACTGGGTCGAGGATCTGTTGCCGGTGGGGCGTGCTTTCCAGCAGCCCTTTCACCATTTCGGTAGCTACGAATTCCACATCGTCAGCAGGGTGGCGAATAGCAGACATGACTCCACCCCCCGCACCCATGGGCAAACGTGCTTTCTTGTACATGTCGACAGCGTACCCGTACTTCGGCGAGTCGTGGGTAACGATGCCGGTCTCCAGGATCTCTATGCTCTTGAGCCGGGCCATCTCGGCTATCTGCTCGTTGGCGCGGAACTCGGGGAGCTTGTGGTCCCTCCGCACGCGGTTGAGTTCCCGGAAGACCGCCTGCTCCAGCGCCCGTGCTGTCTTGTCGCGGGCGTTCACGTTCCCCTCCCCCGCACCCAGCTTCCGGTCTACGGACTTTCCGTCCGCCGCGGGTGCGGCCTGCTTCGGGTGCGGGACAAAGCTGGCGGCTTTCGCAGTGTTCTTAGTCGAGGAAGCGGGCTTGGAAATCTCGGGTTGCCGTTCGCCGTCCCGGCCTGTGACGATCCGGATGGCATCCCGCACCATGGCCGCTGCCTTCGAGATAGTGCCCCACACCTGCTCCCCGGCAGTCAGCTTCTGGGCCGCCGACTCCCCGGGCAGGGCGGCGAGGGTCCCGCCCGCTAGCAGGACCCCCGCCAAAGCAAGGCTGCATATCGTCACCGCAGCCCTTCTCACCCACGCCACCTCCCATCACTGCACGAGGGAGTAGATGAGTTCCCACGTCTCGTCAACTTGCCGGTGCTCGGGCCATTCCCACCGAATCTCTACAGGCGGCCCCGCCACGCTCACGACCTCGGGTATCCCATATGCATTGTACGTCGCCAGGATGTTGTGCTCCTGCTGCGCGGTGAGATACCCGCCTACCACCCCGCCCAGGCCTGCCACCGCGCTCCCCGCGATCCCGAACACCTCCAGCGTCGGCAGTATCCCATTGCTGTCCACGCCGAAGGCCAGCCGGTATTCCTTACCGGTCTCCGTTTTCTCCACTCCCGACTTGACCCAGGAGAGCACCGCGTTGATGTCGCCACCTTTTTCACGCACGGCCTCTCCCTTGAAATGCCCGATCAGGCTCACCGCGACAAGCCCCAAAGCAATGCCGCCCGCGATGAGCGCGCCGGGCCCCAGGGCCAGCCCCAACACGGACGCCAGCCCGAACGCCACACCAACCCCCGTCAGGCTGCCTGCCAGGCCACCCAGCGCCCACTGCGCCACCGCCACCGCCGGCATCACCACCTGGTTCAGGAACGCCCTCTCCCCCGCGTTGTATTTATCGTATATCCCCTTCGACTTCCAGAACTCGTACCGCGCCGCCGGGTCGTTGAGGTTGGCCATGCCCTTGTTGACGAGGTCCGCGCTCTCGTTCACCGCGGCCCACACGTCGCGGCACCCCCGCCAGAACAGGTCCCAGTTCCCCACCGCCATCCTCAGCATGTTGATGAGCCCGCCTGCCTGGTTGTACGAGTCGATTACCCCGCGGGGCGGCTGCGAGAACACCCGCGCGGCCGTCC
>JBFMCJ010000388.1 GCA_040754675.1 Bacillota bacterium | reverse complement strand
GGCGGCGCTGGGCGACCTGAACGGGGATGGCCGCACTGAGGCGGTGGTCGTGGAGTACCCCAACCTCATACACGTGCTTCGCTGGCAGCCGTGATGCGGCAGCAGGGCGAGGTCAGAGCCGCAGGATGGAGGCAAGTGGCGTAAGATGTCGGGTCGAGCGCTGGTCGTGGAAAACGGCACCCTCGTCGAACCCTTCGAGCTCCTCGTCCCGGACGCCTGCGTGATCATCGAGGACGGCGCGGTCAGCTTCGCCGGGCCCCGCCGGGACGCGCCCCGGCGGGCAGATGGCCCAGCCCGCCTTGACGCCCGGGGCGGCTACATCACACCGGGCTTCGTGGATATCCACGTGCATGGCGGAGGCGGATCGGACACCATGGACGCCTCCCCCGACGGCCTGCGGCTGATGACCATCGCCCACGCCCGTGCCGGTACGACCTCCCTGCTGTGTACCACCGTTACCGCTCCTCTTGAGGATCTGGTGAGGGCCGAACGGGCGGTGGTCGAGGCCGCTCGCCGCCAGCAGGCCTGGTGGGCCGAAGGCGAGGGGGAAGGCGACAGCAGCCAGGCCCCCGGTGGCGCCGGCTCAAGAGGCAGCGCGGACTGGGGCCCTGGATGGGGCGCTCGCATCGCCGGCATCCACCTCGAAGGCCCGTACCTCAACCCCGAGCGCAAGGGCGCGCAAAACCCTTCGTACATGCGCGACCCCTCCATCCAGGAACTGGAGGAGCTCTTCGAGGCCTCCTCCGTGGACGGCCGGCCCATGCTGCGCCTTGTGACCATCGCCCCCGAACGCCCTGGAAGCATCGAGGCGATCCGGTGGCTCACGGCCCGGGGCGTGGCCGTATCCGTTGGCCATTCGTCCGTCGAGGGGGAGCGGCTGGAGCAGGCCGTTCGGGCGGGGGCGAGCCAGGTGACGCACCTCTTCAACGGGATGGCGCCGTTTCACCACCGGACGCCGGGCCTCGCCGGGGCGGCGCTGTCCGACGACCGTGTCGTCGCCCAGCTCATCGCAGACGGCGTGCACGTCCACCCCGCCGCCCTGAAGGTTGCGTACCGGGCCCGGGGGGCCCGGGGCATCGCGCTGATCACCGACGCGCTCGCGCCTGCGGGGCTCGGGGAGGGGCGCTTCCGGCTGGGTGAGTTCGAAGTGGAGGTGAGGGGCGGAGCCTGCCGGATGCCGGACGGCACTCTGGCCGGCAGCATTCAGGGGCTGGGGGAGCTGGTGCGCCGCATGGTGCAGGCGGTGGGGGTGCCCCTCCCCGAAGCCGTGGGCATGGCGAGCCGGGTTCCGGCCGCCGCAGTTGGCCTTGGCGGGCGGGCCGGGACGCTGAAGCCGGGGGCCTGGGGCGACGTGGCGGTGCTGGATGCTGTGACACTCGACGTGCGCGCGGCGGTGGTGGCCGGCCGGGTGGTGTTCCGGGCTGCGGGCGGGCGGCCGTGATAAGATAGGGTAGCCAAAGGGGCGGGATGCTGGGAGAAGGCCGGCAATGGAAGTGAGCCCAGCCGCGGCGGCCGAAAGGCTTACAGGGCCTGCCAGGCCTGTTTTCGTCATCGTCACGGGGCTGTCAGGGGCCGGCAAGACCGAAGCCATGAGAGCCCTGGAGGATCTGGGCTTTTTCTGCGTGGATAACCTGCCGCCGGCCTTGATTCCCACGTTCGCCGAACTCTGCCAGCAATCCGGCCGCATCGAGCGGGCGGCCCTCGTGAGCGACGCCCGGGGCGGCGAGTTCTTCGACGATCTGTTTCAGGCGCTGGCGGAGCTGGAGCGCCGGGGGATCTGGTACCGCATCCTGTTCCTGGAGGCGTCCGACGAGGCACTCGTGCGCCGCTTCAAGGAGACCCGGCGGCGGCACCCGCTGGCGCCCGAAGGGAGCGTCCTGGAGGGCATCCGGGCCGAGAGGAAGCGCCTGGAGCCGCTGCGCGGGCGAGCCGATATCATCATCGACACCACGACCCTCTCGCCCCGGCAGCTTCGCGACCAGGTGACGCGCCAGGCCCGCCTGTTGACGCCGACCCGGGGGCTGTCGGTGACGGTGGTGTCGTTCGGGTACGCCCGGGGAATCCCTATCGACGCCGACCTCATCTTTGACGTGCGGTTCCTGCCCAATCCCTATTACGTCCCGGAGCTGCAGCCCCTCACCGGCAACGACCCCGAGGTGGCCCGGTACGTCTTCCAGTGGCCGGTGGCGCAGAACTTCATGGAGCACCTCTACGGGCTGGTGGACTTCCTGCTGCCGCACTTCGTGAACGAGGGCAAGAGCCACCTGCTCATCGGGATCGGCTGCACGGGCGGCCGGCACCGTTCGGTGGCCGTGGCGAACCAGCTGGCGGCCCACCTGCACGCCAGGGGCTACGAGGCGGTCTGTGAACACCGCGACCTGGAGCACCCGGTTGCGGAGCGGGCCGATGCCGAACCGGCCGGGGCCGAGCCAGCACCCGGGTCCGCTGAGGGCGGGCATCCCAGGGCATGACCTTCCCCCAGGGCCCGGAGGCGGCCCCCACCCGCCGGCCCTCCCTTCCGCCGCTCGTGTGGCGGGCCTTCCTGCGCGGGCTGTTGCCGGGCACCGGCCTCAAGCGGTGGGGCGCGGCGGCAGCAGCAGGGGTGGTGGCGGGGCTGGCCGGCGGCGTGCTGTGGAGCCAGGGCTTCGGGCTCTGGGGGGTTGCTTGCCTTGCCGCCGGGATCGCGCTCTCCCTGACGGCGGTCAGGCGCTCCGTGATGGCGGTGGCGGGGACGCTCGCCCCTGAGCACAGCCGGTCGCTGATGGACGTCATGCGGGAGCGGCGGGCACGGGAGCGGGGCCGGCGGGCGGTGGCCCTGGGGGGCGGCACGGGGCTCTCCACTCTTCTGCGGGGCCTCAAGTTTCACAGCGACCACCTGACGGCCATCGTGACGGTGGCCGACGACGGCGGGAGTTCAGGGCGGCTGCGCCAGGAGATGGGGATCCTGCCGCCTGGCGACATCCGCAATACGCTGGTGGCCATGGCCGACACCGAGCCGCTGCTGGAGCGGCTGTTCCAGCACCGGTTCACCCGGGGCGAAGGGCTGTCCGGGCACACCTTCGGCAATCTCTTCATCGCCGCGATGTCCGACATCACGGGCGACTTCCAGGAGGCCATCCGGCAGTTCAGCCGGGTGCTGGCGGTGCGGGGGCAGGTCTTGCCCTCGACGCTGCAGGCGGTGCAGCTCAAGGCGGAGTTCGCCGACGGGACGCACGTCACGGGGGAAAGCGCCATCCCCAAGGCTCGCAAGCCCATCCGCCGCGTCAGCCTGTTGCCGGCGCCGGTGCGGGCGGTGCCGGAGGCGCTGGAGGCGATCGAGTCGGCGGACATCGTCGTGCTGGGGCCGGGAAGCCTTTACACCAGCGTGATCCCGAATCTGCTGGTGCGGGACCTGGCCGAGGCGGTGCGCCGGACGCCGGCTCTGCGGGTTTACGTGTGCAACGTCATGACCCAGCCAGGGGAGACCGATGGATACCGCGCCTCCGACCACGTGCGGGCGCTTCTCGACCACGGCGGCGGCCCCGGGCTCATCGACTGCGTGCTGGTCAACACCGAACAGGTGCCGGAGTCGCTTCTGCAGCGCTACCTGGCCGAGGGGGCGCACCCGGTGCAGGCCGACATCCCGGCGCTGCAGGCCATGGGGCTGGTGGTCGTCAGCGGGCCGGTCATCTCGCTGACGCACGTGGTGCGCCACGACCCGGTCCGGCTCGCGGAGGCGGTGGCGGCCCTGGCCGTGCTGGGGCGGCAAGTCGGCGAGCCCGGCGCGCACCTGCAGCTGGATGAGGTGACCGCCAGGGCCCAAGCTCGAAACCGCAGCGGGCGCCGCCGGCACGTGGGCCTGCTGGCATGAGATAGCGTACGAACTCTGCTGGGGCCTGCTGCGGCGGGGTGGTACCCGGTATAGCAGGATAGGCAGGAGTCGGGCACCGGGGCGGCGAAGC
>JBFMCJ010000387.1 GCA_040754675.1 Bacillota bacterium | reverse complement strand
TCGTGCAGGAGTCCCTGATGATCGCGGCTTCCATCGATATATATACAAACGACCGCATTCTGGTGGAGGAACTTTGAGCCAGGGGCCCCAAAGCGCCAGGCCGCTCGTTTGGAAGTGATGGGCGTGCGCATGGAAGATCTCACCCCGCGGCGCATCGTCGAAGAACTCGACCGATACATCGTCGGCCAGCAGGAGGCCAAGCGGGCGGTGGCCATCGCCCTGCGCAACCGCCACCGCCGGCAGCTTCTCCCGCCGGAACTGCGCGATGAAGTCACCCCCAAAAACATCCTCATGATCGGCCCGACGGGCGTCGGCAAGACGGAGATCGCAAGGCGGCTTGCACGCCTCGTGGACGCGCCTTTCATAAAGGTGGAGGCCACCAAGTTTACCGAGGTGGGCTACGTGGGCCGGGACGTGGACGCCATCGTGCGGGACCTGGTGGAGACCGCGGTTCGCATGGTCAAACAGGAGCGAACGGAGGCGGTCATCGATCAGGTGGCTCCCGCCGTTGAGGAGAGGCTGTTGGACGCGCTCGCACCCGCCCCGCGGCCCCGGCAGGCTTCCAATCCGCTGGCTGCGCTGTTCGGAATCAACGTGTCGCGCCCCGAGACGGACGACCGCTCAGAGGCCGAGGCGGCAGACGCCGAGGCACGCCGGGCGGAGCTACGGCGAAGGCTGGCTGCGGGAGAACTTGAGGACCAGGTGGTTGAAATCGAGGTGGAAGACCGCACGCCCGGCGTCGTCGAGGTTGTGTCGGGCCACGGCGTCGAGGAGATGGGGATCAACCTCCAGGATCTCTTCGGGAATTTGCTGCCGCGCCGGAAGCGGCGCCGCAAGGTGACGGTCGCGGAGGCGCGCCGCGTCTTCACCATGGAAGAGGCGCAGAGGCGCATCGACATGGAGGAGGTGACTGCCGAGGCCATCCGCCGGGTTGAACAATCCGGCATCGTTTTCATCGACGAGATTGACAAGATCGCGGGGCGGGAGCGGGGGGTGGGGCCCGACGTGTCGAGGGAAGGGGTTCAGCGAGACCTGTTGCCCATCGTGGAGGGATCGACCGTAACGACCAAGTACGGGCCCGTGCGCACCGACCACGTTCTGTTCATCGCGGCCGGAGCCTTCCACGTCACGAAGCCCTCCGACCTGATTCCCGAACTGCAGGGCCGCTTTCCCATCCGGGTGGAACTGAAACCGCTCGGGCGCTCGGATCTGCGCCGCATCCTGACGGAGCCCCAGAACGCGCTGACGCGCCAGTACTCCGAACTGCTGGCGACCGAGGGCGTGAAGCTGGAGTTCACGGACGATGGGCTTGACGAGATCGCGCGCCTCGCCGAACTCGTCAACGAGCAGACGGAAAACATCGGCGCCCGCCGGCTTCAGACGCTGATGGAACGGGTGCTCGAGGAGATCTCGTTCGACGCCCCCTCGTACCGGGGGCAGCGCGTGGTCATCGACGCGGCGTACGTCCGCAGGCGCCTGGCCGGCATCGCCGAGGACCGGGATCTCTCCCGGTACATTCTCTAGAAGCAGCCCGCTGCCTCCCTCCTGCGCGACCCACGGCTCAAAGGCGCTCCACGACGGCCTCAAGTATTCTGAATTTACTGATACAAGGTTTTACTGGAGGATTCGGAGGAATCCTCCATTCTGGTGTCGTAGTGACATAAACCGACAGTTTCCGTGGGAAATGCCGGCATTACAGGATCCGGGACCACAGTCCCGGGTCCGGAACAGGACCGGCGACCCGCCGGCGGGGTCACGTACACCCCGTGGCGCCGGGGGCCGATAAGGGTACGGGAGGTGTGAGGTCAATGCAAAGGGTCGGGCTTCTTTGGAATGCTGCCGACAGCAGCCTGGCGTTGGCTCTGGACGCGGCAGCGCTCCGCCAGGAGGCCATCGCTCACAACCTCGCGAACGTCGAAACGCCCCGCTACCGGCGCTTTGACGTGGTGTACGAGGAGGCGCTGCGGGCCCAGCAAGCCGAGAGAGAGCGCCGAAAGGTGGATGTCGTGCGCACCCATCCGGCCCACCTCCCCGTTGCGGGGGGGAAGCCGGTGCAGCCGGTTTTGGTGCGTGACACGACCAGCCTGGTGCGAAACGACCGGAGCAACGTGGACATCGAACGGGAGATGGTCGCGCTCTCGAAAAACACGCTCTTCTACCAGACCGTGACCACGGTCCTGGGTACGCGCTTTGCTGCCCTGCGCACCGCCATCTCCGAAGGGCGCCGCTAGGAGGGAGGGCCCACACGAAATGCCTTTTCTGCCCTCGCTTGACATCAGCGCATCCGGGTTGACCGCCGAGCGCCTGCGAATGGATCTGATCGCCAACAACCTCGCCAACGCCTACTCCACTCGGTCGCCAAGGGGCGGGCCGTACCGGCGGCAAGTAGCGGTATTCTCCGCCCTTGAGCCGCAGGCGTGGGTGTTTCCTGCAGCCCCTCGCGTCCAGGCGCGTCCCGGCATGGGTGTTGAAGTGGCGGCCGTAATCGAGGATCCGTCGCCGCCCCGCCTGGTCTATGACCCCGGTCATCCCGACGCCCGGCCGGACGGTTACGTGGAGTATCCCAACGTGGATCCCATCACCGAGATGGTGGACATGCTGGCCGCCGAGCGGGCCTACCAGGCCAACCTGGCGGCGTTCGGCGCGGCCTCCGAGATGGCCCGGGGGGCGCTTGCTCTGCTGCGCGGGTAGCAGGAAGCGCCGTTCCTGACCGCGATGGGAGGATGGGCAGGATATGGCCGCCATGACCAGCCTTAGCCGTGTCGGCCTGGTGACAGGCCATGTTATTGGGGGGCAGGCGGGCGCGACAAGCTCCGTTGCGTCTTCGTCGGAAGCGAAAACAGCCACCAGGCCCTTCACCCAGGTGCTGAAGGACGCCATCGCCCAGGTCAACGACCTCCAGATCCAGGCACAGCAGGCGGCGGAGGCAGTGGCTCGGGGCGACGTCACCGACCTGCACCAGGTGTCGCTCGCCATCGAGCGCGCCCGGCTGGCCCTCGAACTCACCGTTGCCGTTCGCAACAAGCTGATCGAGGCCTATCAGGAAATCTCCCGGATGCCCATCTGACGGGCCCAGCGTAGCGGGGGGACGGGAGGCCGGAAGTGCGCGCGGCGCTGGAGCGTTCGAGGGAGCAGGTCGGAAGCATCTGGCGGGGCATGAGCCGTACGGCACGCCTGGCGACTCTGGGCGGCGCCGCGGCGTTGCTCGTGGCCATCATCGTGCTGGGCGTGCAGCTCGGGACGCCGCGCTACGAGCCGGTCTTCACGGGCCTGCAGCGGGACGATCTGCGGGCAGTGGTGGTCGCGCTGCAGGATCGCCGGGTGGACTTCCGGGTGGACGAGACCCAGGGGGCCGTCTACGTTCCGGAAGGTTCCGTCCATGAGGTGCGGCTCGGCCTCGCGATGGAGGGGCTTCCGAAGAACAGCGTCGTCGGTTTCGAGATCCTGAAGGAAACCAATTTGGGCCTTACGGACTTCGAGCGCCGCCTCCGCTACTACTGGGCTTTGCAGGGTGAACTGACCCGGACCATCCGCAGCATCCAGGGCGTTTCGGATGCAAGGGTCCACATCGTGATCCCTGAACGCAGTCTGTTCATCTCCGAACAGCGTCCGGCCACCGCCTCGGTGCTCTTGAGCTTGCAGCCGGGTGTCAGCTTGAGCCGTGCGCAGGTGCGCGGGATCGTGCACCTGGTGGCCAACAGCGTGGAGGGCCTGGACCCGGCCAACGTCACCGTGGTGGACACAAAGGGCAACGTGCTCTCGGACCTGTTCGCAGCCGAGCAGGGGGCCGGCGCCAGCAACGCGGCGGCAGAACGGTTGCAGTTGAAGCGCACCTACGAGCGCGAACTGGAGAGAAGCCTGCAGGCGACCCTGGAACAGGTCTGGGGCGCGGGGCACGTGGTGGTACGGGTCACCGCCGATCTCACGTTTGACGAGCAGGA
>JBFMCJ010000386.1 GCA_040754675.1 Bacillota bacterium | reverse complement strand
TCCCTCTTTTTCACGCTCGTTCTCGATCCGGAACACGATATTCTGAACATCGCCAAGTCGGGCAGGAGCGCGCATCTTCTGTTCGTTTGGGCACGACACCCCCAGGGAATGGCGGTCCTGGCGTCCGTGCTCATTGTGCTCTGCGCCGTCAGCGCAGCAACGTGGTTCAAGAGACGACGTCGGCCTCCTATCGTACCGGACGAACAGGAGGCAACACGTACTTTGAAGCAATATCCTGTTACAGGTCAAAAGGAAGAAAGTCGCTTCGAGAAAGGCCGAACCCCTGACGAAGGGAGGTCGTTGGTCAGTTTGGCGGGTCCAAGAAGACCTCTTTTGCGGAACAGGTTGATTCGGGGAACGGCATTTTGCGTGTCCCTGGTATGTGTTATCCTCACGACCGGGTCTTCCGGCATCCCTTTCGCGAAATCCTACTCGATCACAAGGGTCGACATAGAAGCCTCGGTCAATCCGGACGGCTCGATGGACGTCATAGAGAAGCGCACATTCCGCTTTACCTTCGAAAGTGGTACGCGCTTCCCCGGTTCCTTCACCTGGCTGAGTCAGGACCTCTTGCTGGCCGGGTGCCAGGGTATTAGTGGTGTGAAGGTGTCAGAGGACGGGCGTGACTATCTTCCCGCATCTTTCGGACCGGGGACCTACAGCGTCGAAGAAACCCACGACATGGTTCGGGTCACCTGGCGCTTTGAGCCCACCGACGAATCCAGGACGTTCGAGCTCTCTTACCGGGTGAAGGGAGCCGTGGTCGCCCACAGGGACGTCGCGGAGCTATACTGGAAATTCGTCGGCGAAAGGTGGGAGGTATCCTCCGATAACGTGACGGTAAATCTCAGGCTTCCGCAGGGTGCCCGGCTGGACGAGGTAAGAGCCTGGGGTCACGGTCCGCTGTCGGCCAGCGTCCGGATCGTCTCTCCCGAGCTCATAACCTGGACGTTGCCGCATCTTTCGCCAGGCCGGTTTCTCGAAGGGCGGCTGGTGTTTCCGAAGCGCCTGGTCCCACAAGCCACGAACACCGACGACATGGACGTCCTCGACTCGATCCTTTCCGAAGAGGAAGCCTGGGCAGCCCGGGCTGACAGAGAACGTGCTGTCACGCGTCTGGTCACGCAAAGTTCTCTTTTCGTTTTGGCCGCTTCCGTGGCAGCAACGGTCGTACTCCACATCCTGTACGGCCGGGACCCGAAGCCGGACTAGGCGTTACCTGAGCTACGCGGTCGTCCTGGGAGTAGCCAGGGAAGTTTCGGCGCAGATTGAGGCGCTCTTGCCAGAAACAGACGGGCCTGAGGTAACGGGGCTCCGCCCACGGTTATGGTAGGAGGAAGGCAAGGGCATCTCCCGGTGGGAAGCATCGTCGGCGGGCTCACGGATGCACTAAACACTTCGATACGGACGGTGGTAAGCTACGCGGCGACTTCCGGGGCAGGTTTCGGGAGCGGCTTCTCAGGAGGCGGCGGCGGGGGCAGAGCCGCCTTCTTGAACTCCCTGAATGCCTTGCCCAGAGCATGACCAACATCCGGAAGCTTTCCAGGACCAAATATGATCAGTGCCAATATAAGGATGACCAACGGCTCCCCCAGATCTGTACCGTCTCACGTTTTCCTGACCGAATTGTCTCAGATTGAGATGACTTTTGCGTGACACGAAGAAGGCTGCCCTGGAAGGAAGGGTAGCCGCCGGGTTAGGGTTTAGTTCCCGCTCAAGTCCTGGATCACCCTGAGCACCAGCTTCTGGTCGATGAGTTCTTTCTGTTCGATGAAGGCGGCCAGGAGTGAATTGGCACGCACCTGGTTAATGCGGCTGCGGATGCCGCGGGCGTACTGGAAGATCTCCTCGATAGCCTCCGGGGTAAACAGGGGCGAAGTACGGCCTGCCACTTTGAGGTGATGGGTGATATACTCCCTGGTTTCCGGGGCGGTGAGTCCCCGCATGTGGTACCGCACCATGAGCCGCTGGGTAATATGGTCGTAGCAGGAAAGCCGGAACCTGTCCCGCAGTAGGGTTTGGCCCACGAGAGCGCCATGGGGCAGGTGCTGTCCATGTCGAAATTGGTGAGTAGTCTCAGTTCCTGCAGGCTGGCCTCCGGTAGCAGGTGGGCGTCGTCGATCACGACCACCGGGGTCTTTCCCTGCACGGTCCACAGGGTGTCGGCGAGCTGGTTTAGGGTATCTGATTTGTGGTAGCGAGGCTCCACGCCGAGGCCGAGGAGCAGTCGGCGGTAAAGCCCCCGAGCGGGGAGCAGGGGATTAGGCAGGTACAGCCAGAGTGACCTGAGGGGGTCCAGGGAGGCGCGCAGGGCCCGCAGGCGCAGCTCCGGGCAGACCTCGTTTTGGGCGGTCTGGCTGAATCGCTCTACCTTGCCGCGGGCGACGGGGTTTTTCCTGCGGCCCAGGATGACCTGGATGCCGAGGGCGGTGCATGCGGCGCGGAAGTGTCGCGAAACGTGGATGCTGGCCCGGTCCACGTAGACGGCCTCAGGGCTCGAGGCTGGTTAGCGGAGGTGGGCCGGGAGATCCTGGGCATAGTCCTAGAGGATCTGGATGCGAAGTTGATGCAGGAAAGAGGGCCGAATCTCGAGGTTAGGATTTGTTGGCTGCCATCCGAGAGATGCCCGAGGCCTTCAGAGACTACCGGGCGCGGCTTGCGGAGATGGGCTACGACATTCGAGGGATGAGGGGAATGGTGTCACTTTGCAGATTAGCGAGCCCCATGTTTTGCACAATCCTCTGGCCAGATCTTCCGTTCCAATCTGCAAGTTTTCGGATTCCCTCGGATGGCTTTCCGGACCTCTTTCACTTTGTCGCGACCCTCGGTTTGCACTTTGCACGTTGGCGCGGCGGGGTTCGGAGGGATCGAAATAAAAGGGTGGCGCCTGAGAGGCGCCACCTTGGTAGTTCTGTTCCGCGTGCTGGACTAGAGGCTGGCGTCGGCTGATGCGAGTCTGATCGTTTCAGCGTCGATGGGGTTCTGCTTGAGTTGGGCTCCCAGCAGTAGAGCAGTCGTGGCCAGGTTGTTTACGAGGCGCGGCCATCCTCCCGAGTGGGAAGCGATGGCCTCAAGGGCCTGGTCGGTGAAGATGTTGGTGACACCGCCGGCAAGCCTCAGTTGGTGCTCGACGTAGCGAGACACCTCGTCCTTGTCCATGGGCTCCATCTTGTAGTGGACGATGACCCTCTGGGCGAGGGACTGGGTCTGGTTGAGCCGCAGCCTGGCGGTGAGAAAGGGCAGTCCCGCGATGACAAACACGAAGGGACTCTTGGAGTCCATGGAGAAGTTGAATATCATCGCCAGGTCCATGAGGAAATCGGCTCTAGCCAGGTGCATCTCGTCGAGGATAAACACCGGCGTCACTCTTTTCTCGTTGTGAAGGTGTTCGACAGCCCTCTGGATCTGGCGGAACAAGTCGCTTTTGCGATACCCCGGCTCCTCACCAAGTTCGGCGGCAAGGCTCCTGTACATGTCCATGGTGGTACCCGAAGAAAAGGGCAGGTACATGACCTTGTAGAGGGCTGGGTTCAGCCCGTCGGCAAGAGTGCGAAGAGCGTAAGTCTTGCCTGAGCCGGGCTCGCCGACCAGAGCGCCGAAGCCCCTGGCGTCGACAAGGTACTTCAGCCTGGCCAGGGCTTCCTTGAACGACCTGGACGGGAAATGGTCCTGGGGCCGTATGTCCTTGGCGAAAGGCTCCCTGGAAAGAGAGTAGAACGCCCTGTACATGCTCACTCCTCCGTTCCGCCGGCGATGTCAGAAAGCCTGAGCGCGGGCTTTTCACGCTTCACCCTGGCATTGTCCGCGAGATTGACTGGCCTAACCCTCGCGACCTCGGCACCGTTCTCGTACACCAATACCTCCGAAAGGTCGTCAGGCTCGAACCTCACCTCGACGCTCTGGCCTATGTACCTGGGTGGCACCTCGAAGAGTTTCTTGCCTATG
>JBFMCJ010000385.1 GCA_040754675.1 Bacillota bacterium | reverse complement strand
CTGGCACCGCGGGCAAACCCAACCTTTCTGGCGGGTGTACCGCCACCCGCGCCGCCTCGCGTCCTGCCCGGCCTCGCGCCGGTGCTTGCCCTCTACATACTCCCAATTGGGACAGCACCCGCAGAATACGGTCTACTGCACGTGGAGCCAGCCGCGCAGGTCCGGTTCTCCGCAGAACACGTCAGCCCTCCGCCCGGCACGACTTTGACCGGGCTTCGTCGGTCAGGACCGCCTGCGCCCCCAGAACAAACGCCTCGGCGTCGGGGAGCCTGTCGCAGGCAGCCAGGAAACCGTCCAAGGTCATCTCGAGAGGGAGAAGCACTTCCTGCTCGGCGCCGTCGAAGCACCGCGTGGCCACCACCCAGAGCCGGCCGTCTTCCAGGACGCACGTCCGGCCGTCGAGGACCACCCTCTGGCCGGCAAGCAGCGCCTTCAAGACCACTACGGCTTTCTTCATCGATCGATACCCCCTCACGGGGAGCCGGGCCCTGGACTCCCGGGCCCTCCCCGCCGTCTTCAACGGCAGCCACACCCGAACCGCCGCTCACCCTGACAGCGGCACTCGGTAGGTGCGGACTTCACCACGCTGAGGAGCGCTGCGGCGATGTCTTCCAACCCGCCCTGCAGGACCTTGTCTTCGGTGACCACACAGACCCAGGCGCTGACCGAGCACAGGCCCTCGTGCGCGACGGACTCGCACGCAAAGACCGTCCCGGGCTTGATGTGGTCCTGCAGCACTTCCGCCAGGTCAACGACCCCGGACGGGTCCACGTCGTCTGGCACGTCCACGTCCAGCGTCACGACGTGTCCGCCGAACCAGTAGCCGTCCTCGCGCTTCTCCCACACCAGCCCGGAGCACGAAGGATCTTCCTCGACGCTCGGGATGCCCAGCCGCGCCAGTTCCGCCCGGAAAGCCTCCTCGTTCCGCGGAACGAAGGGCAGCGTGGTTACCACCACGCCCGTGAAGTCCATGCTTTCAGCCCTCCTCCCCCGCCAGTTTCTCAAGCGCCGGTTTGGGTACGGCACCCCCGCACGCCGGGCAACGGCCCGTCCACGAGCAGCGCGGATCCAAAACCATAGTACCCCCACAGAGCCAGCGCGAAGCAGCCGAAACGTACAGTCTCCTTTACCTCCTGGTTGAACTCCTCCGATCTCATCAGCAGGGCGAGCGCCTTGTCAGGGTCCAGCTCCGCCAACTTGCGGTGCACGTCATCCAACAACTCGGCTTTCCGGGACAACCCCATGATCTTGCCGTACAGGTCGCCCAGCATGACCCGCACGCGCCTGGCTTCCGCCCTGTCCATCCGTCCCTGCACCTCCGCCTCGCTCCGAATTGGCCTGCCGAACGCCGCGACCCGCGAGTTCAGACCTCAACCCTGCGCTCCCGGCCAAACCACCCGCACGGGGACACCCCGGGCGCGAGCATACCCCACCGTCCCGTACGTGCCGCCCGTGCGCCTGCCGTCCCAAACAGCAACCACCAGACCCGACCGGTCGACCATCCACCTGTTGCGCGCGTGGGGCTTCCAGGGGGCATACGGTCCTCCCGGGTAAACCACCACGTCGTCCATCCGGACAAGCAGGGAACGGTACCTGCGCCGCACGGATGCAGGCCAAAGCCGGTCGTAGTCGTCGCACGGGATCACCGCCACCACCCGGCGGGCCTTCCCGAGCAGGATCTCGGCCGCCATCTGGTCCGCGCCCAGGGCCATGCCCGTGTACCAGGCGGCGTACCCCTCGGCCAGAGCCCGGTCGAGGGCGGCTGCCAGCAGGTGCCTGACCTGCCCAGGGTCGCCCAGCCGGCGGTGGCCGGTGACGCACGCGGTCAGCACGCTGTTCCCTCCCGCTTTGATCCCCTCGGCCGGCCCCGGTTGGCGATCCGCAGGGCCCATTCGGGGTCACGGGCTACACCCCTCGCCACCGCGTTGCTGTGGACCCGGACGGCCACCCTGACACCGGCGTAGAAGTGGACCTGGAGGACGGCGTACTTTTCCCGCCAGTCCGATGCCGCCCGCTCCTGCGTCCGGAACGCGCAGGCGTGCCGGCCCATCAGTACGGCGCCGCGGGGCTCCTGCTTGCGCAGCAGGACGTCCCTGCCGCACAGCGCCTGCCACAGCGGGTGGCCCCAGTCCACCTCCACGTACCTGGGCACTGGCCCGGGCATCCTCGCATGCCAGAAGTCAGTAAGCGCCTCCGAGGTCGCGCTCAGCCACCTCTCCACCGCGTCCCACCACCGATCCCAGGTGTGGGTCAGGGTCAGGATCATCTCCGGCGGTATCAGCGACAGTACCGCCGGCCAGCTGGACGCCAGCGCGGCGCCGTGAGGGTCCGGGGCACCGGCACGGGCCTTGGCCAGGCACCTATTGAACGCGTCGTCCTGCAGGGCAGCCGCCACCGGGTCGGCCAGATCCCAAACTTCCGCCTCGGCTTCCGGAACGGGAAGATCCCGCTCCATCCCCCACTCCTTCGCCACCTTGCGTGCGCACGGAACCCAACCACCTCCCGACGCGGAGTGGTCCCGGCCGCAGGCGGCGCAGCGGAACACGATGCCGTCACCCAAGGCGAATGCTGCCCGGGCCTCTTCTGTATCTGTAAAACACACGGACATTAAACTGCCTCCCTTCTGCCAGGTCGGACAGGGGCTGCAACCCTCAGCGCGGGGCAGGCCAGGCGCCAAGCAGCCACGGGACCACCACTTGCCTGAGCAGGGCGCCTATGCTGACGGCCACAAAGAGGGCGAGAAAGTCCTCTTTCGCTGCCCGCCGGGTCTCGGAGGAGCCACGGGCCTGCCGCGCGAGGTCGGCACTTCTCTGACTGGCACCGCGGCGCAGCTCCCTATCTCAGCCACGACTGCGGCCGCCTGCGTCGCTCTTTCCGGTCACCACGAACAGGAGCTGGTCCCCGGCGCACGTCAAGACCTGAACCTGGACCAGCTCGCGGCCCTCCATCTCCTCAGCCTGCATGTGGGCGTTGAATGCCAGCTCCAGTCGCTCGGGGAGACGGCCAGCCAACACCTTCAGCCTGGCATCCCGCACTAACGCTCACCCCCTATATCAGCTGCGTCTCTTCCCTGGAAAACCGCGGGGAGCCCCGGAGCGCCCGGGACCCCCCACGACCCCGCCGCCACGGACGGGGTTCACAACTCACCCGGCTGGTCGTCCGGGGAAGCCGGGCCAGGCGGCTCAAGCGGTGGGACGGGTTCCCGCCCCTCGATCAGCCGCGACAGCTCGCCGCGCAGCGAGGCGTAATCTCCGCATCTTTCCAGCAGATGCCGCAGCTTTTCCAGGGGCACGAAGGGCTCTCCGTCTACCAGCGCCACCTCGACATCCACGGCGGGCCTGCCGTCCTGCGCCGGCCGAAAGCGGCGCTCAAGGGCCGGTTCGCACCCGGAGTACCGGTCAAACGGCACCCCAAGCGCGACCAGCTTCGCCTCCAGTCCGGGGAACTCACCCCACTTCTGCTCGTAGCCGACTACCTCCACGAAGCCGTCCTCAGTTTCAGGACCCTCGTCGTAGGGGCCTTCGGCCTCCAGTACGGCCCGCACCTCCGGCGTCACGTCCCGCTCGCGCATCACGAGCCGCGTCCAGAACCACTCTCCCACGGCGGCACCACCCTCTCGCCTAGACCTCGACCAGCTCGAACGCCAGCGCCTGGGAGGCCCTCTCGGCCGCCTCCTTCACGACCGCCAACTCCTCAGGGTTGAGCCCGGAAAAGTCGACGGTCAGCCCGCCGATGCCCTGCTCGGCCAACGCCTCGAGGAATTGGGCCATCTGCCGGGGCTTGCCGGAAACTTCCACCAGCACACCGCCACCGTTCTCACCCTCGTGGCAGGCCAACTCCAGGCCAGCCCGCTCGGCCATCTTCATGGCCAGGCTCTGGCGGCAGATGCGGTGGACCACCTCCGGAGCGTTGGCCTCGTGCATGGGCGGCGGGTCCGGCAGCCACACCGTCACGATACCCAT
>JBFMCJ010000384.1 GCA_040754675.1 Bacillota bacterium | reverse complement strand
CCAGCCGTGGCAGGAATCACGCTCACGGGGCTCAAAGGTTGAAGCTCCAAACCGGTGTGGGGGGAAACAGGTGAAACCGCCGCGGCATTCGCCCGAAAATCCGACGTCGCAGGGGGCAGGCAGGCCCGGGGCCGGCTGGCCGGCCGGGCCTTCCAGGACGTGGTCTGCCCCGTACCTTCCCTTCCGGAACAGCCCGGCTTTCCTGCTCGGAGTGAATTACTGGTCCCGTGCCGGCGGCCCGCGCATGTGGGCCGTGTGGGACGAAAAGCGGGTGCACGCCGAGGTCCGGGAGATGGCCCGCATCGGGTTCCACGTTTGCCGGGCCTTCGTGTACTGGCCGGACTTCATGCCGACGGGCGAGCGGGTGGAGCCCACCATGCTGCAGCGATTGCGCCAGTTTGTCGACTGGTGCGGCGAAGAGGGCCTGGGGGTTTTCGTGACACTCGTTGTCGGCCACATGTCGGGCGAGAACTGGGATGTCCCGTGGCGGCAAGGGCGGGACCTCTATACCGACCCGGACATGCTGGCCGCTCAGGAACGCCTGGCCGGTGAGGCCGCACGTGTACTCCAGGGATCGAGCGGGCTCGCCGGTTGGGTGCTGAGCAATGAGATGCCTCTTTACGGAGGACATGCCTCTCCTGATTCCGTGGCGAACTGGTCCCGCCGGCTGGTGGCTGCCATCCGTCAGTGGGACGGGGTCAACCCCATCGGCACCGGCGATGGGGCGTGGAACTTGAACGGCGGGGAGAACGGCTTCGATTTAAAGCTCCTGGAGCCCCACGTCTCGTACTTCGGCCCTCATGTCTACGCAACAGAGATCGACGCTGCCCGGCACTCGTGGGTCATCCCGGCACACCTCTGGCGAACCTGGAGCATCGAGGAGGTGATCTACGGGCAGGGCCGCCGGGAAAAGCCCGTGCTCCTGGAGGAGTTCGGCGCAAGCAGCATTCAGGCGTCGGAGGAGAACCACGCCGCTTACGTTCGTGAGACGTTGCACGACGTGCTGCTGGCGGGCGGCTCGGGTGCCTGGGTGTGGTGCTTCAGCGACTTCGACCTATCACGCCAGCATCCCTACCGGCACCATGCGTTCGAACTGTCGTTCGGGGTCACCGCGGCAGATGGGCGTTGGAAAGCCGCCGCGCATGAGTACCGAAAGTTCCGTGGCCTCCTGGAGTCGCTGCCCCGTCCCGATCGGCTGCGGCTGCCGGAGCCCGAGGTGGCCATCCTCGTCCCTTCCTACTTCAACACGAACTACCCCTTCAGCACCGAGAACCGGCCGGTAATGCAGAGGGTGATGCTGGAAGCCGTTGCACTGAGCAGTATGGCGGGAATCAGGGTCGCGTTCGTGGAGGAAGGGCAGGACATCTCTCGCTACCGCATGGTGTTGTTGCCTATCGCCGATTTCCTCGAACTTCCCCCGGTACAGGGTCCGCTCGGCCAGAGCGATGGGGCCATCGAAGCTCTCGCTCTGGTCGGGATGCCCGGCTGCCACGGCGAGGCTGTAACGGAAGGACCCCTTTCGTCCACCGGGGCCCCCTTCGACGGCGGTCACGGTGACCAGGTACTCGCCGGAGACCAGGTACCGGCGAATCACGTCCGGCCGCCCCGCGTCCCGTACCGACTTCGCCACGCCTGCCTCAAGCCGCGCCCCGGTATGCTCGACGGCGGCCAGCGCCAGATCCACATCGAACGGCTCCGGTGCCCGAAGCGAAAGAACGTAGATGCCTGCTCCGGCCACGGCCAGCCGGTAGGTGTCGACGTCACCCGACGAGGCCTCCGCAGAGTAAACGTGACCCGGTTCGATGGGAATCGCGCTGGATGGGTCGTCGCTGCTGTCCTGCTCGACGGCAACCTCGCGGGCGTCCGCGTGCGCCGTCCATAGGCCGGCGGCCGGGACGCTGGTGAGGATCGAGGTGGCGGACAGGGCGAAGCTCAGGGTGCAGTGCAGCCAACGGCCGGTAGACAAAAGGGACCACCCCACCTCTGGGTAACTCCCAACCCCCGGTGAGGAACTGATCCCCGTGACGGCGTTTCCAGGAATGGGGCCCCATTCCCTGCCAGCTCTTCAGGAAGGCTGCCGAGCTGCCGGCCACCGGAACTGGCTATCACCAAACGGGGATACAGGGGTGATGGCTTGAACCCCTGTACCCCCGGCCCCTCCGCTCCGCTACTCGCTCCGCGCGTCCTTGCCCCACCGCCACCCATCAACCGGCCCCGTGACCCGGCAGGGTATTCGGCAAGTCGTTACCAACTCGTGACCAACGAGTCGTACGGGCGGAGTCGCCGCGCCGCTTCCTGCGGTGGTAATACCAAGAGCTTCTGACGTAGCGCCTGCACCTGCACCTGCACCTGCTCGCCCGAGGCTTCGTCGAGTTCGACCAGAAGCGCCCCAGCACCCCGCGGGGGCCGTTGGTGACGACGTTGGTGACCGAATCGTGATGACTTTCGACCGGGCCGCTCGCAAGGGCGCGGATACCAGAAACGACAAGAGCTTGAGGCCCTGGCAATGCGACCCAGTTTCTCCGTCGAAGCGTCCGGTACTGCAATTTCACCGAACGGGGAGCTGGAAACCGAGGGCCCGGTCGGGCCCGAGCCTCCAGGGCAGCACAGGCGCGTGCATGACGTGGCTCGGACAGAGGGCTTCTTCTCTTGAGCCTTTTTTCTTCGCACGGCTTCGTGGACTGATAGATGTCCAGCGTCACCTTCACGTCCGCCAGGCTGGCCGGTGCATGGCTTTCGGACCCTGCTCGACGAACTAGCCACGGTGGCCCGCCACACCGTGCACGTCCCGGCCCTCCCGAAGGAGGAGCCGTTCGAGAAGGTGACGGCCCCAAAGCCCTTCCAGCGCGAGGTCTTCGCCCGGGTCGGGCTCCACGCCCTGGCCGAGCCGTGTAGGCAGAAAGCCCCGGCCTGAATTCCGCTCAGTCGGCTTCATGACAGGGAATTCCACTCTTTCAAGTTGGGCCCGCCGTATCGCTTCGCGAAGCTTGGTCATTCACCTCCGGCTGAACTAGCGGCGCGCCGCGCCATCCTCCTCATGCTGCCCCCGCAGGACAGCCTCGACGAGTCGCTGCGCTGCTGCCGGGTTGGGGAAGATGCCTACCGAGTCGGCTCGCCGCGCGCTCCCCGGTTTGGGGACCTCAGCGGAAAGACCATGGAGGTCGGCACGTCATCCTCGGCCTCCTTCCTGAAGGGCGTCCAGCCGGGACTCATCCTGATACTTGCTCAGCATGTCCAGCAGTGCGATGCTGAGGTCGGTCACCGGAAGGGTCGCTCCCTTCGTTGGGACTGCGGACCCCTTCCCGCAGCCCCGGCACGCCGCCTGCGGCCGCGGGAAGGGCAGCGCAACCCGCCGCTTGATGCTTTTGGGGGTAATGATGGGGAAGGGCGGTCGGTCGTCTTGCGCTGGCTGGGTCTGACGCTGTTGATCGTAACGCCCGTTCTGGCCATTGCCCCGATGCCGCCAGTGGCCGGTATACCCGGTTATGGCCTGGCCGAGTTTACCCTCTGGCTTGGAATGGCTATCTTGAGGGTGGAGAATTGCCGCCGCGCCCCCACGCGATACCGTCGGTTTCACGTCTGGATCGATGCCCCCTTCTTCACGATGTGGCTTGGATTAATCGTGTGGGCGCGCCTTGATCCGATCTTCTGGCGCAGCAGTCGTGCCGCGATGGTCGTAATCCCGTTCGGGGTCGTGCTCCTGGCATGGCTGGGGGCGCAGTACGTCTTACTGCGCAAAGAATTGGACCGCAGCAGCACACCCCGCCGCGAAGGCGACGTGTGACGCCCTCAGCCCTTACGAATTGCCGCTTCCAGGTCCTCGGCTTCTTCGCTAGCCCTCTGGCCTCCAGGCACCAGCGGAGGTGCGTCGAAGAGCTAACACGCCAGCTCGTGGTCGGGGGCGAGGACAACCTGGCCATCGTGGAGGCATGGACGGCGTGGAAGGGGGCTTTTCTGCCGTG
>JBFMCJ010000383.1 GCA_040754675.1 Bacillota bacterium | reverse complement strand
TACGTCTACCTCCCGACGTTGGGCAAGGAGGTCGACAACGGGTACCTCCACGAGGCCGAGGCCTGGCTGGAGGAGCACCTGGAAGCCGGACGAGCCTCCGTAGCCGGCTTGGGCTCGAAGGGCAGGTTTGTGGTTTTCAGCGGCCCGCCACACCCGTCGACCATCCCGGCCTCCGACCTCGAGGCCTACCTCCGGGACTGGAGAAACAGTCTCGGGCGGGTCAAGAACTACGGGTTTATGACTCAGGCCCTCGTATCCTACGCCGAGGTCGTTGGGGCAGCAGAATCAGGCCGACTGTTGATGGTGGACCTCTCGGGCCACTAGCCCCTGCCCGGGGTAATCTTGGGAAAGGACGCGACCGTTACGCTGAACATCACTATCGGTTCACTGGTCAAGGGCCAGACATCTTCCTGCCGCGACGTCACCGGGGCCCTGGTCTACGAGCAACAGGTGTGCGTCAAGCTCCGGGTCGGCAGCCGTCGCGAACCAGACCAAGAGGACCTCGCTCCGCGGCCTCCGGCGAAACATGCCCTATAGCTGCTCCACGCGTCGCTCCGGAGAACCGGCCGTCCGTCACGAGGGCAACGCCCTTCTCCAAACCCATCCCAGCCAAGGCAGCCGTGGCCTGAAGCATCTCTCTCATGCCAGGCCCTCCCTTTGGCCCTTCGTACCGGATCACGATGATATCGCCTGGTCTGATCCCGCCGGCGAGGATTCCCCTCACGGCTTCCTCCTCACAGTCGAACACACGGGCCGGCCCCTGTCTCCTCATGGCACCCGGATCGACTGCTCCCTGCTTGACCACCGCCCCGCCCGGAGCGAGGGATCCACGGAGAACGGCAATACCGCCCTTTTCGGTGTAGGGCTCCTTCCCGGAACGGATGACCTCTCCATCGGCTCGCCGGGCCAACCGGCCGATCTCGCCTATGGTCTTGCCCGACACGGTCTGACAGTGTTCTCTGAGCACGCCCAACTCGACCAACTCACGCGTCAGTGCCGGGATACCCCCAGCCCTGTGAAGATCCTCCACCCGGTGTTTCCCGGCCGGGCTCAACTTGCAGAGTTGGGGCACTCGTCCGGAAACCTCCTCAACCAATCCGAGGTCAAAGCCAAGGTCGCCCTCCTGTGCCATGGCGGACAGGTGTAGCAGGCTGTTCGTCGATCCACCCAACGCCATGTCCACACATAGGGCATTCCAGATCGCGTCCTGGGTCACGATCTGCCTTGGCCTGATGTCTTCAGCCAAGAGCCTCATGATCTGTTCTCCCGCCGCCCTGGCCAGCCGCAGCCGCCCTGCGTGTACGGCAGGAATTGTCCCGTTGAAGGGAAGCGCCATCCCGAGTGCTTCGCTCAGGCAATTCATAGTGTTGGCTGTGAACATCCCCGCGCACGAGCCGTAACCGGGGCACGCTTCCTCTTCGAGGTCCGGCAACTCATCCTCTGTCAGGAACCCCGACTTAATTGCTCCCGTCGCTTCGAACGCACTGGATACGTCAACCGGTGCACCCCGCCATCGGCCCGCCAACATAGGACCGCCGCTCACGACTATTGCGGGAAGGTTAAGCCGCAGCGCAGCCATGAGCATGCCCGGGACGACTTTATCACAGTTGGGCACAAGTACCAGTGCATCGAGGCTGTGCGCCCGCACCATCGCTTCGACCGAGTCAGCAATTAGATCGCGACTGGGCAGAGGATACCTCATGCCGGGATGTCCCATGGCAAGCCCATCACATATACCTATCACGGGGAACTCAAACGGCACTCCCCCGCTGGCCCATACTCCTGCCTTCACTGCAGCGGCCACCCTCCGCAAGTGGGCATGCCCGGGCACCAGATCGCTGTACGAGACAGCCACACCGACAAACGGTCGATCCAGGTCCGCCCGCGAAAGCCCAAGCGCCATGAGCAACGATCGGTGGCCAGCGCGCTCAGTCCCCTTCTTAATGACGTCACTGGGAAGCATACCGCTCATCACACTCTGCCCCCCTTGTCCTCCTCGCGCAGCGGTACCTTCGTCCGCGATCAGCTGCTCCGCAAGTTGGAACCTAGTTCCAGCGCCTCACCGTTTGAGCTGCACGAACTCAACCAGCCCTGCCACGACGCGAAAGTTGGCGACCTCCCATCCAACGTCCTGAGCATCCCCGCGGTACGCAGACTTAGTACCAAATGTTAGAGTAAATTCGTCAATAACGGATTAACTATCGGGCCGCCAGGTTCCCTCCCGAGCGCGGAACGGGCCGGTGCCCCGCAGCCCTTTGCGCGGGGCACCAGCCTTACGCTTAGAACTTCAGGATCAGGTAGTAGATGGCCAGCGGCAGATACACCGCTTCGCTGAGGCAGATGAAGAACAGCGCAACGTTTGAGGGACGTGTCCAGTTCGGAAAGGTCCTGGGCACGAGGTAGTAATTCAGGTATATCAGTGCGGGCAGGTAGATGGCCATGGCGATGAAGTTGAGCACGCCCGTGACAATCAGCAGGGTACCCGGCTGCGCCAGAAGCAGGGTGACGCAGCTAATCACTGTGAGGATGGCCACCCAAAGGTAGTACGTGTTCCGCACGCCCCACTCGCGGAAGAGGCGGAAGTTGGACACGAAGTAGTCGGCGTGCATACGGGATATGGCATCGACACAAAGGAGCCACGAGTCAGCCATGAAGGCTGCCGCCACCAGGTAAAAAACGGCCTGACCCAGATACCCCCAACTCGTGCGGAAGAACTCAGCCTGGTACACCGCGATCTTCCATCCGGAGGGAACCAAGCCTTTGGGATAAAGGAGGGCAAACGCGAGCAGGCAGGTCAGCATGAGGGTGAAGGCGTTAACGCCTGTACCGAAGGCGGCGTCGCCATACACGAACCTGATCCAACCCCGGTAGTTCGCCCTGTTCTCGGGCGTGTCCGCGAACACGTAGCCGGTGGCAGGAATAGCCTCGGGCTGCCCCGTGATGGGACTGGTAACCCGCCCCACAAACCGGCCAAGGCCAATGCCCTTGTCCCTCAGCCAGTAGCTGTACATGATGTTGAAAAACCCGCCTGCGCCGGCAAAGCAGATGCAGGTCAAAAAGATGTCCAGGTCCTTGGGGTCCCAGTTGGCCGGCCAGTAGGAGCGGAACGTAAAGTACCACCCGAAGAATTCACCCCAGTGCTGAACGACCTGCGGATGAAAGGCCGCCGCCAGCAACCCCACCACCGTGACCACGGTTACGGCGATCATGATCTTCTCGATCACACGGTACACCACCCGCCCGAACAAGATCGCCGACCCGAACACGGCTATGACCAAGTACGACCAGAACAGCGTCTGCGCTCGCGGCGACCACCCGGTTGGGATACCGGTGAGGGCAGCCAGGGCAGTGGAACCCGCGCTGGCGTAACCGCCAAACCACAGGTAGGTTATTAACACCATCACCCACATGAGGCCGGCAAACGCCTTGTGCACCCGGCAGAAACCCGTGAACATGGTCTCGCCAGTAGTGGCACTGTACCGACCGATCTCCACATTCACCATGTACTGGAGAGCACAGGCAGGCAGGATGATCCCCACGAAAGCTGCTCCGTACTTTGCCATAAGGTATGGCCACCAGATAAGTTCGCCGCTCCCCTGGGCCATGGCCGCAAACACCGCCCCTGGCCCGAACAGCGCGAGCCACCCCAGGTACCGGGGAACCGTGGAAACTTCCCTCAGCCTGTCGTGGCGGCCCATCCCCGCTTCCCGGCCCGTCAATTCCGGAGCCTCTCGGGCGTCCGCGGGCTTACGGACGCCCCTTTTCTCCGCCGTCTCCCGCATCGGGATCACCTCCCAATTGGCATTCCTGCCGACCCCCATGAGCGTGTGCCCCACGTTTCCAGACGACCGCCTGGCCTACCACCTCCTCAGGCCAAAACGTTCCCACATGCGCCTGACCGACCTACGATGTTTCCAGGATCTCGTAGGGGCTCGGAGTAGGCCATCTGGGAAGAAGACCCAC